>NZ_JBVJCT010000017.1:0-88844 GCF_055588305.1 Streptomyces sp. NPDC042002
GGCTTCGACAGCGAGCGGTACAAGAAGCGCAACACAGTCGAACGAGCCATCAACCGCCTGAAAGGCTTCCGCTCAGTCGCCACACGCTACGAGAAACGCGCCTACATCTACCTAGGCACCGTCACCCTCGCAGCCCTCCTCATCTGGCTCCGCACATGATCCGAGAAACAGTGCCTAGGAAATGGGCGGAGACGGCGTGGAGAGGCACCACGAAATGGACCGAGGCGGAGCGGGGGACACCGGGCCCGCACGCGTGTCAGCGCACCGCCGCCATCAACGCCTCGCGCTCAAGGCCCAGTTCACGGGCGAGGGCCTCGTCCGCCCACTCCTGGGTCCGCGCCCGTGACACGGCTCCCGAGTACGCCGTCATCTGGACGGCCAGTCCGTCCAGCAGCGCCGTGAGCCTGAGGGCGGCACTCGTGGGGTCCGGGCACTGGAACTCACCCGCCGCCACGCCCTCCGCGATCACCTCGGTCATCGCGGCCTTCCACTGGCGGTCGAGATCGCGGGTGACCTCGCGCAGCGCGGGCTCGCGCAGGGCGACCGCCCAGCCCTCGATCCACAGGCGCCAGCCCTTGGCCTGCCCCGTCGGGGCGTACCAGCGCACGGCGGTCCGCAGGCGTCGCAGTGCCGTCGTACGGCGGCCGAGCAGCTTGCGCAGATGGGCGAGGTCGTCCTCGGCCGCGTAGGTGAACGCGGCGGCGACCAGCTTCTCCTTCGTCGAGAAGTGGTACAGCACCAGCGCGTTGCTCACGCCGAGGGACGAGGCCACGTCGGCGATCCGTACCGCCGCCACGCCCCGCGCCTCGATCTGTTCGACGGCGGCCCGCAGCAACTCCTCACGCCGCTCCGCCACGCTCAACCGCACTCTCGCCACGCGGCAACCCTACACACAGGCACTTCGGCGGAGCCCCGGCAGGAGTTGACGCCTCCGGCCGGGCCCTTCTCGCAGCCTTGCCCGGAGCCCGGCTGTTCGATCGGCTCAGGCCGGCCCGATCACCACCGGCCGGCTCCCGTGGACCGCGGCCCCGGGGCCCGGTCAGCGCGTTGCCGGCGCGGGCGTTCGGGTGTGCGCGGGGCGGCGGGACCGCCGCCGGCCCGACGAGTTCGCGGTGGACGGCGGTCAGCGGCTCCGCGTCCTCACCGGTACCACCCGTACCGCTCCGCGATCACCGGCAGCCGGTCGGTGACGATGGCGTGGGCGGCGGCCCGCGGCGTGGTGCCGTCGGCCTCCGCGCGCGCGAGGGTGCGGTCGATCAGGGCGCGCATGGAGCGCCGGGTGTGGGCGAACGCCTCGTCCGCGTCGGCGCCGATGTCGCCGAACAGCGTCCACCACCACCAGGCGTTCGTACCGGAGTTGACCACGACGTCCGGCAGGACGGTGACCCCGCGCGCGGCGAGCAGCAGCTCCGCGTCCGCGAGGACGGGCATGTTGGCCGCCTCGACGATCCAACGGGCCCTGATCCCTCGCTGGTTCGCGGTGTCGATCGCGTACGAGACAGCGGCGGGCACCAGCACCTCGACGTCGGCGGACAGCCAGGCGTCACCGGGCAGTTCACGGTCGGTGTGGCGCAGCACCGCGCGGTCGACCGTCCCGTACGTGTCCCGTGCCGCGAGCAGTGCCTCCACGTCGAGGCCGTCCGGGTTCGCGATGGTTCCCTTGACATCGGCGACGGCCACGATCCTGAGCCCCGCGCGCGCGAGGAAGCGCGCCGTGGCCCCGCCCATGGTGCCGAGTCCCTGTAGCGCGACGCGCGTTCCCGCGTACCGCACCCCGGCCCGGTCCAGGGCGGCGAGCACGGACTCGGCGACGCCGCAGCCGCCGACCAGTTCGTCGAGGCCGATGCCGTCCACCTCGACCGCGAAGGCGTCCGCGAGCCGCTTCCGGGCCGCCGTCTCGTCGTCGAGCAGCGGGTACACGGCCTGGATGGACGAGACGAGCCCGGCCTCCTCGGCGGCCCGGTCGACCAGGTCCTGGCTGAGCCCGAGGTCCTCGCCGGTGGTCCAGAAGGCCTCGATGTACGGGCGCATGGCGCGCAGGTAGCGCACGAGCAGGCCGTACGCGGCCGGGTCCTGGGGATCGCAGTCGATACCGCCCTTGGCGCCGCCCAGCGGAATGTAGCGGCCCTCGGGGTTGTAGTGCAGGGCCTCCTTCATGGTCATGCCACGGGCCAGCCCGGCGACCTCCTCCAGCGTGCAGCCGGGCCGCATCCGCAGTCCGCCGCTGGAGACACCGCGCACGAGCCGGTCGACGACGAGGTATCCCGGGCGGCCGGTGACATGGTCCGTCCAGGTGAGCGTCATCAGGGGGGCGGTCATGGGGTCTCCTCGGGGATGGCGATCAGGGTGGGGCCGGGGGTGCGCAGTGCCACGGTGAGCGCGGCGGTCAGCTCGTCCGGGCCGTACGCGCGCGTGCCCTGTCCTCCGTAGGCGCGGGCCAGGGCGGGCAGGTCCACCGGTGCGAGGTCGACGGCCGTGGGGGTGTCGCCCCGGGCGGCCATCTCGTCGCGGATCTCCCCGTAGCCGCCGTTGTCGAACACCACGACGGGCAGCGGGAGGCCGAGCTGTGCCGCGGTCGCCAGCTCCTGCACGGTGAACTGGAGGCCGCCGTCCCCGCTGAGCGCCACCACCTGGCGGTCGGGGAACGCCGTCCTGGCGCCGATCGCCGCGGGCAGCGCGTAGCCGAGCGTGCCGAAGCCGGTCGGGTGAAGATAGCGGCCCTCGGGTCCGAGCGGGAGGTGGGGGAGTGCTCCGTAGTAGCAGCACTGGGCGCTGTCCGAGGTGATCACGGCGTCGTCGGCGAGGACGGAACGGACGGCCCGCAGGTACGGGATCCAGCGGGCGTCCCGCCCGGCGGTCTCGGCGTCCCGCGCGGCCCGCAGGGCTCCGGCCCGCCGGACGGGGTCCTCGTCAGGCACGCGCGCGTGACGGCGTACACCGCCGGATGTCCCGACCGCGGCGAGCAGGGCCGTCAGGGAGAGCCGCGCGTCGCCGACGACGGCGATGTCCGCGGGGAGGCCCGCGTACATCTGGTCCGGGTCCAGGTCCACGCGGATCAGCGTGCCGTTCAGGGCGGGCCGCGCGGACCACAGGTCGGACTCGGCGAGTTCGGTGCCGACGGCGAGTACGGCGTCGCGTTCCGTGAGCCAGTTCTGGACCGAGGGGCTGTGGAGCGACACGCCGAGGGACAGCGGATGGGTCTCGGGGACGATCCCCTTGCCGTTGGCCGTGGTGAGGACGGGAGCGCCCAGCTTCTCGGCGAGCGCGAGGGCGATGCCAGGGACGGCCGCGCCGCGCGCTCCGCCGCCGAGCACGAGCGCCGGACGGCGCGCCCCGCGCAGGGCCTCGGCGGCCCGCTCCACGGCTGCCGCGGCGGGGGCGAGGGGGAGGGCAGGAGGGGTGAGGCGGACGGGACCGGTCTCCTCGGCGGCCTCCAGCAGATCGAGGGGTATCTCGATGTGCGCGGGGCGCGGCCGACGGGTGCGGAACAGGGTGAAGGCGCGCGCCACCGCCGCGTCGATCTCCGCGACCGAGGAGACGCGATGGCTGAACGCGGCCACGCCCCGCAGGGCCTCCGTCTGGCTGAGCGTCTCGTGCAGCAGACCGGTGGCGAGGCGTGGATGGCGCAGCGGCATGCCGGGGGAGACGACGAGCAGCGGCACGCTGTCCGAGTACGCCTGGCCGACGGCGGCCGCCGCGTTGAGCAGGGCGGGGCCGGTCGTCGTGATCACGACACCCGGGCGCTGGGTCACGCGCGCGTAGCCGTCGGCGGCGTATCCGGCGCCCTGTTCGTGGCGCGTCAGGACGTGCCGGACGCCGTACGCGGACAGGTGGCGGTAGATCTCCAGGTTGTGCGTGCCGGGGATACCGAAGACCTGGGTCACGGCGTGGCCGCACAGGGCGCGGACGAGGGCCTCGCCGCCGGTGAGTGTCTCGCCCATCACAGGCTCCGCGCGACGACGCGCCGCATGAGGCACGGGGCGCCCTCGGTCGTCGCCGGTTCGGCGGCCAGGTCGGACACGGTGTCTCCAGGGAGGTGGACGGGCCGGCGCGGCCCTGGGGCCACCGGGACGATGACCGGTCTACTGAATACTGAGTCAGTATCGGAATGAGCGCCGGGTCGTGTCAACGCACTGGACGGATCGTCGGGGAAGGCGTCGCGGGCACCAGAGTGGGACGGTCCGGGGCGGTGTCGGGTCCGCTCGGTGAACCCGTGCCGTACTTGGACGGAGTCCTGCGGTGACGGGCCACCGGCGGCCCACTGGCGGTCATCCGACGGTCGTCCGGGGGCGCGGTGGCGCCCAGAACGTCTCCCTCGGGCGGAAGAAGCGCGGGCGCGCCGGGGTTGAGCACATACAGACCCAGGGTCACGGACATCGCTTTGTGACCGGGGCGACCCGGCGCTGTCAGAGGCGACGACCATAATGAAAGCCTGACCGACTCCATCTGGAGGTATCCGTGACCGGTTTCCGTACCTTGAGCTCCGGGCTCCGCGCGCTGCGGCCCGCCGCCTTCGGCGCGGATCCGGCTGGTGCGCGCATGCGGCGCATCCGCAACTCACCGAACTTCGCGGACGGTGTCTTCCAGAACCCGGAGACCGCCCGCACCCGCCCCGACGGCTCGATGCTGGAGTTCGCGAAGGTCTACTTCCGCAGCGAGGAGCGCGCCCACCGCTCCCCGACCGGGACGGTGCCGGTGCACGCGACGACGCTCGCCGACCTGGCCAGGCCCGCCGCGACCGGCCTGCGGCTCACCTGGATGGGGCACTCCAGCGTCCTCGCCGAGATCGACGGCCACCGTGTGCTGTTCGACCCGGTCTGGGGCGAGCGCTGCTCCCCCTTCGCCTTCGCCGGTCCCAAGCGGCTGCACCCGGTGCCCCTGCCGCTGGCCGCGCTGGGCCCGGTCGACGTCGTGGTGATCTCGCACGACCACTACGACCACCTCGACATGCCCACGATCAAGGCGCTGGCCGGCACGGACACGGTGTTCGCGGTGCCGCTCGGCGTCGGAGCGCATCTGGAGCACTGGGGCGTCTCGGCGGACCGGATCCGCGAGCTGGACTGGCAGGAGTCGACCAAGGTCGGCGGGATCACCCTGACGGCGACACCGGCGCGCCATTTCTGCGGCCGGGGCCTGCGCAACACCCAGCACACCCTCTGGGCCTCCTGGGTCGCCGAGGGCGATGCGCACCGGATCTACCACAGCGGCGACACCGGCTACTTCCAGGGCTTCAAGGACATCGGCGCGGCCCACGGTCCCTTCGACGCCACGATGATCCAGATCGGCGCGTACAGCGACTTCTGGCCCGACATCCACATGACGCCCCAGGAGGGCATGCGCTCCCACCTCGACCTCCAGGGCGGGGAGCCCTCCGGAGTGATGCTGCCGATCCACTGGGGGACGTTCAATCTCTCCACCCACGCCTGGTCCGACCCGGGCGAGGGCGCGCTGGCCGCCGCCCGCGCGGTCGGAGCGCGCGTGGCGCTGCCCCGCCCCGGCGAGCCCTTCGAGCCCACGGCCGACACCGTCCCCTCCGAGCCGTGGTGGCGTGGCGTGGCCCGTACGCCGAAGGAGGGCTGGCCGGCCATCGAGGAGAGCGTCGCCGCCGACACGCCGGGTGACACCACCGGCCGCTCGACGGAGGGCACCGGAGAGCCCGAAACGGTGTCCGCGGGCTGATCGACCGATCCAGGGCGAGGGCCGGGGAGCGCAATGCTCCCCGGCCCTCGCCTTTTGCTTGCGACCGCTTCTGACCAGCTCTGATCGGGTCCGGGGTTCGATGCGAACGTGCGTCCGACAGGGTTATCGGTCAGCCGTACGACGCCTCATACCAGGGCGGGACGCTACCTGGGGGAGTTTGTCAACAGCCCACCGCACATGATGCGTTGGCGACTACTGTCAGTTGCCGACGGGCGACGCAGGGCCGTTTTTTTCGGCTCTCTCGACCGGCACCGCGATGGCACACGCCCGAGTCGCGCAGACCCGCGGGAGCTCCGTGCCCCCGACGCATCCAGTACGAGGACGCCGATGTCTCACCTTCGCGCACCGGCCGCACGCGCAGACCGCCGTGAGGGCGGGCGGCACGGACGACCGGCCGCCCGTGCCACCCCTCCGCCGCCCGAGACGCACCTGCGGCCCCAGCTGCTGCGCCTCGCGGTCCTGCCGCCGACCGCCGTGGCCCTCAGCGCGTGCGCCGCCGTACTGTTCACCGTCCGCTCCACCGGCGCCCGCCCCGGCCCGATCCTGTGGGCCGTCCTCGCCGGAGCGGTGGGCGTGGCCCTGGCCGGCATCGTGATCGCCGCCGTGGCCGCCGATCGCGCCGCCACGTCCGTACGGGAACGCATAGGAGCCCTGCGCCGCACCAGCGCCCGCACCGAGACCGATCTGCGCGCCGTCGTCGAGGGTCTGCGCCGCGGCGAGGAGCCGCCCGCGCGCAGGACGCGCCGCCGTCCTCCCGCGGACGCCGACGACTTCGAACTGCTCGCCGCCGACATCTCCCGTGCCCACGACGGCGCCGTCGTGGCCGTCGTGCAGGCCTCGCAGCTCTCCAGCCACGCGGGCAGCGAGCAGAAGGTCGAGGTCTTCGTCAATCTGGCCCGGCGCCTGCAGTCCCTCGTGCACCGCGAGATCTCGATCCTCGACGAGCTGGAGAACGAGATCGAGGACCCGGACCTCCTCAAGGGGCTCTTCCACGTCGACCACCTGGCCACCCGCATCAGACGGCACGCCGAGAACCTGGCGGTGCTCGGCGGCGCCGTCTCGCGCCGGCAGTGGAGCAACCCCGTCTCCACGACCGAGGTGCTGCGCTCCGCGATCGCCGAGGTCGAGCAGTACTCGCGGGTCAAACTCGTGCCCCCGATCGAGGGCAACCTGCGCGGCCACGCGGTCGCCGACGTCATCCACCTGCTCGCCGAACTCGTCGAGAACGCCACGGTGTTCTCCGCCCCGCACACCCAGGTGCTGCTGCGCGTCAACCTCGTCACCTCCGGACTGGCCATCGAGGTCGAGGACCGCGGGCTCGGCATGCAGGCGGCCGAACAGGACAAGATGAACGCCCTGCTCGCCGACCCCGACCAGGTCAATGTCGCCGGCCTCCTCCAGGACGGGCGCATCGGTCTGTTCGTGGTCTCGCAGCTCGCCCGCCGGCACGGCATCCACGTACGGCTCCAGAGCAACATCTACGGCGGCGTCCAGGCCGTACTCGTGGTCCCGCAGGGCCTGTTGGGCTCAAAGCCGGGCGCCGTCGAGGACGCGGGCGTGACGCAGGCGCCGCCGCACGAGACGAACGGTGGGCACCACCGGCCCGCCATCGGAGCCGGGCCCACGCACTCGGCACCGGCGCAGGTTCCGGTCCTTCCCGGGGGCCGCCTGGTCGCCCCCGTGCCCCGGCAGTCGCCCCGGCAGCCCGCCCGGGAACCGGTACGAGCGGAGCAGGCACTTCCGCGTGTCCCGCCGGTCGCGGGTCGCGGCGGTTCCGCACCGCTCCCCGTACGCGGCGCCCGCGCGGAGCGGCCCAATCCGGCCGAGGCCGTACCCGGCATCCGCCCCGAGGACCGGCTCGCCGCCGCCGAGAGCGCGGCCATGCCGCCCACACCGCGCGCCGGCGTCGTGCGCGGCACCATGGGCAAGCCCCACCTGCCCAAGCGGCGCGCTCAGGAGCACATCGTTCCGCAACTGCGCGAAGGGCCCGCCCCCCGTCAGGACAACGAGTACCTCGTCGGGCACGACCCGGGGCTCATGGCGGCGTTCCAGCGCGGGATCGGGCTCGCGGAGGCAGCCGACGCGGATCGGGCGGGCGGGGAGCAGCCGGAGTTTTCCCAGGGAGTGTCGCCGACGGCCGAGCCGGCCGCCCCGGCGTCGTTCCCGGACCGGGCGCGCCTGGAGGCACCGCGCGGGGACGGTGCGGTCCAGGCCCAAGGGGAGCTGCCCACGGGCACCCTCGCCGGCGGCGGCGACCCCCTGGACGCAGCCCTGGAGGACGGCCCACCGGCGGCCCACCCGAGTCAGGCGCACACGCCGCACGCACCGGCGCCGCACGGGACCCGCGACACCCCGTCCGGACACGACCGCCCCACCCGGCACGACGGGAGCGCACCGGCCGGATGACCACCCTCACACCCACCCCCACCGCTCCCGCGGACCTTCGTACCTCAAGGAGTCGATCCCCCATGGCGAGCGATGCGCCGACCGGCCACGTATCCGACCTCGACTGGCTGATGAGCGGCCTCGTCCAGCGTGTACCGCACACCACGAGCGCGGTGCTGCTCTCCTGCGACGGGCTCGTGAAGTCGGTCCACGGCCTCGACCCGGACAGCGCCGACCACATGGCGGCGCTGGCCTCCGGCCTCTACTCCCTCGGACGCAGCGCGGGCGTGCGCTTCGGGGACGGCGGTGAGGTGCGCCAGGTCGTGGTCGAGCTCGACTCGACCCTGCTGTTCGTCTCCACGGCCGGCTCCGGCACCTGCCTCGCCGTGCTCGCGGGCCGCGAGGCCGACGCGGCCGTGCTCGGCTACGAGATGGCGATGCTGGTCAAGAGCGTCCGGCCCTATCTGGTCACCGCACCCCGGCAGCACGCCGTCGCACCCACGGCGATGAGGTCTTGAACGCGGCCGCGGCCGGCGACGGGCCCTGGCTCGATGACGCGGCGGGACGCCTGGTGCGCCCCTACACCGTCAGCAACGGCCGGACCAGGCCGACGACCGCGCTCGACCTCCTCTCCCAGGTCATGGCCACCGGAGCCACCCCCCTCGGCTACCTCGGCCCCGAGCACAGCCAGGCGCTCGAACGCTGCCGGGTACCCGTCTCGGTCGCGGAGGTCGCCGCCCATCTGAAGCTGCCGGCTGCGGTCACCAAGGTGCTGCTGTCCGACCTCGTCGACTGCGGGGCGCTCACCACGAAGCCCCCGGAGTTCCACCACAACCCCACTGACCGGTCACTTCTGGAGGCAGTGCTCGATGGATTACGACGACAGCTCTGACCCCTTCCCCACCGCACTGAAGATCTTGGTGGCGGGCGGGTTCGGGGTCGGCAAGACGACGTTCGTCGGCGCGGTGAGCGAGATCGCGCCGCTCAGTACGGAGGAGTTGCTCACCACGGTCAGCGCCTCGACCGACAGGCTCGACGGGATCGAGAACAAGGTCGAGACGACGGTCGCGATGGACTTCGGCCGCATAACCCTGGACCCGGAACATGTGCTCTATCTCTTCGGCACACCCGGGCAGGAGCGGTTCTGGTTCATGTGGGACGAGCTCTCCGAGGGCGCGCTCGGCGCGGTGATCCTCGCCGACACCCGACGCCTGGAGGACTGCTTCGCGGCCGTCGACTTCTTCGAGCAACGCGGTCTCGCGTTCATCGTCGCGGTCAACGAGTTCGACGGCTCGTACCGCTACGACCCGGCCGAGGTGCGCGCGGCCATCGACCTCGACCCCGAGATCCCCGTCGTGTGCTGCGACGCCCGGATCTCCAGCTCGGGGGTGCAGACCCTGCTCTCCCTGGTCCGTCACCTCCTCGCCCACGCGCCGGCCCACTCCCCGACCCACGGAGCCCGTACATGAGCTACGACCCGCCGCGGCCGGCCGGCCGTCTGCTGCTCACGCCGGAGGACAGGGACGCTCCCGCCCGGGTGCGGCGGCTGCGCCGGCTGGGTCTCGGGGAGCGCTCCGAGCCCGCCTTCGACGCCTTCGCGGACCGTCTCGCGCGGGTCGCCGCGGCGCCCTACTCGATGGTCAACTTCATCGGCGAGGAGCAGCAGTTCTTCGCGGGTCTGCACACCCCGGACGGCGCCAAGGGCACCGATCTCGTGGCGGCCGCGGACGGGAGCGAGCTCGAAGTGGGCCGCTACATGGCCCGGGACCATGGCTTCTGCCCTCATGTGGTGGTGCGCCGCAAGGCCCTCGTCCTGGAGGACGTCTGCGACTACCCGCGCTTCGCCGGAAATCCGGTCGTCGACGAGTTCGGCGTCCGCTCCTACCTCGGTGCCCCGCTGATCGACCGCAGCGGCATCGCTCTCGGCACGATCTGTGTCGTGGACGTCGAACCGCGTCCGTGGGGAAGGGCGGGCCTGGAGACCATCAAGTCGATGGCGGCCGAGCTGGTCGAGCGGCTCGAACGGCGGGAGGGGATCCAGGGGTTCTGACGACGTGCCGGGACGCGGGAGCCTGACTTGCCGGCCGCCCGGGGCCCGCCCTTGACGTAGGTGATGAGCCCCCATGGGACGGGGGTCATGCATGTCCACGTAGTCACCCCCCCCCCGCCACCGCCGTCCCCCTCTTGGGCCACTCCGGCGGCCCGACCTCCGGACCCGGGCAGCGCTAGGGAGAACTGGGGTGTGAAGCAAAGCTGCGGCCGAGCTTAAGAAATCCTCGATGGACCAAGGGCACCGTCGTACGGCAGATTCCTGGGTGAATTCACCCTCTCCCCGGCGCGGGCCTGCTTCGGCGTGCCCTTTCCCGGGATCTCACGCACAGGAGCCGTCGAGTGAAGGCGCTGGTCAAGGAGAAGGCGGAGCCCGGACTCTGGCTCACGGACGTTCCGGAGCCGCAGGCCGGCCCCGGTGAGGTACTGATCAAGGTCCTCAGGACCGGGATCTGCGGCACCGATCTGCACATCCGCAACTGGGACGGCTGGGCGCAGCAGGCCATCACCACGCCCCTCGTGCTCGGCCACGAGTTCGTCGGCGAGGTCGTCGAGACCGGCCGCGACGTCGCCGACATCAACATCGGCGACCGCGTCAGCGGCGAGGGCCATCTGGTCTGCGGCAAGTGCCGCAACTGCCTCGCCGGGCGGCGCCACCTCTGCCGTGCCACCGTCGGCCTCGGCGTCGGCCGCGACGGCGCGTTCGCCGAGTACGTCGTGCTGCCCGCCCAGAACGTGTGGGTGCACCGGGTCCCGGTCGACCTCGATGTCGCCGCGATCTTCGACCCGTTCGGCAACGCCGTGCACACCGCGCTGTCCTTCCCGCTGGTCGGCGAGGACGTCCTGATCACCGGCGCCGGTCCGATCGGCCTGATGGCCGCCGCGGTGGCCCGCCACGCGGGCGCCCGCAACGTCGTCATCACCGACGTCAGCGAGGAGCGCCTGGAGCTGGCCCGCAAGATCGGCGTCAGCCTCGCCCTCAACGTCGGGGGCTCGACGATCGCCGACGGGCAGCGCACGCTCGGCCTGCGCGAGGGCTTCGACATCGGCCTGGAGATGTCCGGCCGCCCCGAGGCCATGCGCGAGATGATCGCCAACATGACCCACGGCGGCCGGATCGCGATGCTGGGCCTGCCGTCCGAGGAGTTCCCGGTCGACTGGTCCCGGATCGTCACCTCCATGATCACGATCAAGGGCATCTACGGCCGCGAGATGTTCGAGACCTGGTACGCGATGTCGGTCCTCCTGGAGAGCGGCCTCGACCTCTCGCCCGTGATCACCGGCCGCTACGGATTCCGGGACTACGAGGAAGCGTTCGACGACGCGGCAGGCGGCCGCGGCGGCAAGGTCATTCTCGACTGGACCCTCTGAGGACTCTAAGGAACTGATGATGTTCGACTCCGTGCGCGACGACCTCCGCACCACCCTCGAAGAGATCCGCGCCGCCGGACTGCACAAGCCCGAGCGGGTCATCGGCAGCCCGCAGTCCGCGACCGTGAGCGTCACCTCGGGCGGCCGCCCCGGTGAGGTCCTCAACTTCTGCGCGAACAACTACCTCGGTCTGGCCGACCACCCCGAGGTCGTCGCCGCCGCCCACGCGGCGCTCGACCGCTGGGGTTACGGCATGGCCTCCGTGCGCTTCATCTGCGGTACGCAGGAGGTGCACAAGGAGCTGGAGGCGCGGCTGTCCGCGTTCCTCGGCCAGGAGGACACGATCCTCTACTCCTCCTGCTTCGACGCCAACGGCGGCGTCTTCGAGACCCTCCTCGGCGCCGAGGACGCGGTCATCTCCGACGCCCTCAACCACGCCTCGATCATCGACGGCATCCGCCTCTCCAAGGCGCGCCGCTTCCGGTACGCCAACCGCGACATGGCCGACCTGGAGGCCCAGCTCAAGGACGCCTCCGACGCGCGCCGCCGCCTGATCGTCACCGACGGCGTCTTCTCGATGGACGGTTATGTCGCTCCCCTGAAGGAGATCTGCGACCTCGCCGACCGCTACGACGCGATGGTCATGGTCGACGACTCGCACGCCGTCGGCTTCGTCGGCCCCGGCGGCCGCGGCACCCCCGAGCTGCACGGGGTCATGGACCGCGTCGACATCATCACCGGCACGCTCGGCAAGGCCCTCGGCGGCGCCTCCGGCGGCTATGTCGCGGCCCGCGCCGAGATCGTCGCGCTGCTGCGCCAGCGGTCCCGCCCGTACCTCTTCTCGAACACGCTCGCGCCGGTGATCGCCGCGGCCTCGCTGAAGGTCCTCGACCTGCTGGAGTCCGCCGACGACCTGCGGATCCGGCTCGCCGGGAACACCGCGCTGTTCCGCTCCCGGATGACCGCGGAGGGCTTCGACATCCTCCCCGGCGACCACGCGATCGCCCCCGTGATGATCGGTGACGCGTCCGTCGCCGGCCGGATGGCGGAGCTGCTCCTGGAGCGCGGCGTGTACGTGATCGGCTTCTCCTACCCGGTCGTCCCGCAGGGGAAGGCCCGTATCCGCGTACAGCTCTCCGCGGGGCACTCGACCGAGGACGTGAACCGGGCCGTGGACGCCTTCGTGGCGGCGCGGGCGGAACTCGACGCCTGACGCCGGGTGCGCCCTCGCGCCCGGGGCGCACACCGGTCTGATGGCCGGAAAAGGCGCGTGACCTGAGAGAATCGGTCACATGATCGAAGCGCGGCGGCTCCACATCCTTCGTGCGGTGGCCGACCACCGCACGGTGACGGCGGCGGCCGCCGCGCTCTATCTCACGCCCTCGGCGGTCTCGCAGCAATTGACCGCCCTGGAGCAGGAGACGGGCCACCGGCTCGTCGAGCGCGGCGCCAAGGGCGTACGGCTGACGCCCGCGGGCGAGATCCTGCTCGGCCACACCAACGCCGTCCTGGCTCAACTGGAGCGCGCGGAGGCAGAGTTGGCCGCGTACAGCTCGGGCTCCGCCGGTACGGTCACCGTGGCCTCCTTCGCGACGGGCATCGGCCTGGTCGTGGCCCCCGCGCTGGCGCGCCTCGCCGTCACGTCGCCCGGCATCCTCGTCCGCGTCCAGGACGCCGAGGGCGACGCCAGCCTGCCGATGGTGCTCGACCGGCAGGTCGACATCGCGGTGGCCGTCGAGTACCGGGGCGCCCCGGACGCGGACGACCCGCGGCTGACGCACGTCCCGCTCTACGCCGAGCCCTTCGACGCGGTCGTCCCCGTCACGCACCGCCTGGCCGAGGCCGAGGAGGTGCCGCTCGCCGAGCTGGCCAAGGACCCGTGGATCGGCCCGTACCCCGGCAACCCCTGCCATGACGTAGTCGTCCTGGCCTGCGAGAACGCCGGATTCCAGCCGCGCCTCGAACACTCCTCGGACGACTTCCGCGCCGTCGTCGCCCTCGCCTCCGCCGACGCGGGCGTGGCTCTGGTGCCCCGCTCGGCGCTGCGCGGCATGGAGCTGACGGGTGTGGTCGTCCGTCCCGTCGACGGCACCGCGCCCACCCGCCGCGTCTTCGCCGCCGTACGCCGTGGCGCGGAGGACCATCCGCTGATCCGGCCCGTCCTGGAGGCCCTGACGCAAGCGGCGACGGTCGACTGAGCGGGTCGGCCCTCTCCCGCGCCGAGCGCGCCGGGATCAGCCCCAGCCTCCCTCCTGAACCGTCTCTGCCATGGGTACGGGCGGACGATGTCGCACCCGCCTCAGCGAGGTGGAGGGGCAAACGCCTGGTGGCGTGGGCGCGCGGCCGGGGTCCCGGCCGGCCACCGCGCGGTCTGGGGCGCCGACGCCGACGACCACGCCGACGACCGACTGCTCGGCACCGTCGCCCGCGCCGTCCCGGGCAAGCCCAACAGCCGCCACCGTGCCGAACTCGTCAAGCTGATGGTTCGCCGGGACGGCCGCGGTCGGCGCCCCCCGGCCCACCGTCGACGTCGTGCTTCGCCGCATCAATGTCAGTGCCGTTGGCTACCGTGCGTCTCATGCCGGATGCCGAAGACGTACGCCGTATCGCCCTCTCCCTGCCGGACACGACGGAGAAGACCGCCTGGAGCATGCCCACCTTCCGGGTCGCGGGAAAGATGTTCGTCACGCTGCCCGAGGCGGAGACCTCCATCGCCGTGCGCTGCCCGAAGGAGGAGCGCGACGAACTGGTCCTGGCCGAGCCGGGGAAGTTCTGGATCGCCGGCCACGAGGCCGGTTTCGCCTGGGTCCGGGCCCGGCTCGCCGAGTTGGAGGACGACGACGAACTCCGCGACATCCTGGCCGACTCCTGGCGTCAGGCGGCCCCGCCCCGACTGATCGACGCCCACCCCGAGCTGGGGCTCCCGTCCGCCGACTGAAACGGCCGCTGCGTTGTCGGTGCCCCGTGGCATGATCCGAAGGGGGAGTGATCCGGAAGCACGGATGAAGAGCGGGACGGGCGGCTTCGTGGGGGAGCCGTGGGGCAGGGGGAGGGGCGCGAGCGGGATGACCATGACGTCATCGGGCGAGGAGCCACCGCACGAAGAGCAGTCGGGTCGCGCGGCGGACGACGGTTCAGCGGGGGCCCGAGCGGCGGACGACGGCCGCGGTGAACGCGGTTCGGCGGCGGACGCCTCGGGAGCGGGGGGCTGCCCGGCAGCAGGTGGCTCGGTGTCTGACCGCTCGGCAGGGAGCGGCTCGGCGGGGGGAAGCTTGAGGGGCGGCGCCTCGGCGGGTGGCGGCTCGGCCGAGCGGGGGAGCGGCGCGTCCGGGGTGTCGGGTCCGGGTCGCGCCCGCGCCGACGTTCTCGCCGACCGGCCGCCCCGGCCCGTCTGGTCGCGGGACTTCGCCCTGTTCTTCGTGGCGCGTGCCCTCGCCCGGCTCGGCGACACCATGCTGCCGGTGGCCCTCGCCGCGGGACTGCTGGAGTACGGCTACGGGGTGGGCGCCGTCGGCCTCGCCATGGCCGCTTCGGCCGCACCCTTCGCCGGACTGGTGATCTTCGGCGGAGTGATCGCCGACCGGTTCAGCACCCGCAAACTGATGATCGGCGCCGACCTCGTGCGGCTGGTTGCCCAGTCGATCGCCGCCGCCCTCTTCTTCGCCGGCCACGTGGTCCTCTGGCAGATCTGCGTGATCGGCGCGGTCAACGGCGTGGCGGGCGCGGTCTTCCAGCCCGGCGTCGCCAGCACCGTGCCGCGCCTCGCCACCGACATCCAGGGAGCCAACGGCGCCATCCGGATCGCCGAGTCCGCCGCCCAGCTCGCCGGGCCCGCCCTGGCGGGTCTGCTGGTGGCGTTCGCCTCCGCCGGAGGGGTCTTCGTGGCCCACGCCGGCACGTTCGCGCTGAGCGCCCTGTGCCTGCTGCTGCTCCGGCTGCCACCGGCCGCCCCCGGAAGCCGGGCGCACAGCGGCGGCTTCAAGGCCGATCTCGCCGAAGGATGGCGGGAGTTCAGATCCCGTACGTGGCTGTGGGCCGTCATCGTGATCTGGTGCGTCTACATGATCTCCACCTGGGGCCCGACCGTTCCCCTGGTGGCGACCGAGGTGGTGCAGCGGCACGGAGCCCGCGCCTACGGTCTGATCAACTCCGCCCTCGGCGCCGGAACCGTCATCGGCGGACTCGTCGCGCTGCGACTGCGCCCGCGCCGCATGCTGCGTACCGGTTCCGTCGCCCTCTTCGCCTTCGCCTGCTTTCCCGCGTCCGTCGGTGCGGGGCTCGGCGTGGCCGCCATGTCGGCGGGAGCGGTGATCGCTGGTGCGGGCATGTCGCTCTGGGGTGTGATGTGGGCGACCAGCGTGCAGACGCAGGTGGCACCCGACGTCCTCAACCGTATCCACGCCTACGACGTCGCGGGCTCCCTGGCGATGCTGCCCGTCGGCCAGGCACTCGCGGGGCCCGCCGCCGCGGCCCTCGGCGCCGACCGCGTCCTGCTCATAGCCGCCGTCATGACCCTCGTCGTCTCCACGGCGCTGCTCTCGGTGCCCGCGATTCGCGACCTGGTGCGCGTCGACGGTCCCGTGCCCCGGCGGCGGACCACCACCGCCACACCGCTCGAACCGGCGCGACGGGACAACAGCCGAGCCGTGTGAAGCGGGAACCGGTCATCCTCCGGACCGCTCATCCGCCCGGACCCGGCCCGTAGGACCCGGGCGGGCGGCAACCGGCCCGGCGAAAACGGGTGCGCGACCACCGGCACGAGTGCGGTATTGTTTCCGTGCACGTCCAGCCAGGGGAAACCCCAGGTCAGACGGGCATCGGGACGTGGCGCAGCTTGGTAGCGCACTTGACTGGGGGTCAAGGGGTCGCAGGTTCAAATCCTGTCGTCCCGACTTTTTGAGTCGTGGTTCAGAGGCCGTTTCCTCAGCACTGAGGAAACGGCCTCTGTCGTACCCGGTCACCCGTCGTCCCCGGTAGTCCGCCACTCGCTCCGGACCAGGTCGTACAGCTGTCCGGGGCGGCCCGATGGCCGAGAAAAACGCTTGGACCGTGTGGCCGCCGTCACGGGACACTGCAACTCCTGGCCTGCCCATATGCGTACGTACATCGGCGTCTTCGTGAACCGCGCGAGGCGTGGCGGGCCGCCGTACGACGACACAGGGTTGGGATGGCATCTCCTGAAGCACGTCCTGAATCGCGCAAGGCCTTACCGCGCAGGGGCTCGGTGCTCCTCGCGCTTCGTTACTACGGAAGGGAGTTGCGCAGACTCCGGCGGCTGACGGTGCCCGCCATGCTGATGCCGGCCCTGGGCAACATCGGCATCAGCTACATCGCGCCGCTCATCGTCGCGAAGCTCGTCGGCCGTATCGCGGGCGCCGGCAGCGGTGTCTCCCTCGGCGCCGCGCTGCCCTACGTCCTCGCTTTCGGAGGCGTCCTGCTGCTCGCGGAGGCGTTCTGGCGCCTCGGTCTGCACTGCCTGAACCGCCTCGACGCCCTCGGCATCGAGCGGCTGTACGTGATCGGCATGGACGAACTGTTCGCCAAGGACGCCTCGTTCTTCCACGACAACTTCGCCGGCTCGCTGACGAAGCGGGTGCTGAGCTTCGCCTCCCGCTTCGAGGAATTCGTCGACACGATGACGTTCCAGGTCGTGGGCAGCCTCGTACCGCTCCTGTTCGGGTCGGTGGTGCTGTGGCGCTACGAACCGCTGCTCGTCGTCGGACTCCTGGTGATGATCGCCGTGACGGGGGTGTGCGTGGTGCCGCTCATCCGGCGCCGCCAGGCACTCGTCGACCAGCGCGAGGAGGCCATCGCCCGGGTCTCGGGCCATGTCGCCGACAGCCTGATGAACATGGACACCGTCCGGGCCTTCGCCGCGGAGGAGCGCGAGGCGGCCGAGCACCGCTCCCGTGTCGCGGCCTCGCGGCGGCTCACCCTGCGGTCGTGGGACTACGGCAACCTGCGCATCGACACGTTCGTCGCGCCGATGTCCGTCCTGACCAACGCGCTCGGCCTGCTGCTCGCGATCACGCTCGGCGGCGGCGAGCACGGCGTCGAGGCGGTCGTGGTCGCCTTCACGTACTACGCCAACGCGACCCGGATCATGTTCGAGTTCAACCAGATCTACCGTCGGCTGGAAAGCTCGATGACGGAGGCCGCCCAGTTCACCGAACTGCTGATGACGCCACCGACCGTGCTCGACCCGGTCGCTCCGGAGCCGTTGCGGTCCCGCGCCGCCGACGTCCGCTTCGAACAGGTGACCTTCACCCACGGCGGGGCGAAGCCGCTGTTCACCGGGCTCGAACTGGCCGTGCCCAGCGGCTCGAAGATCGGTCTGGTCGGCCGGTCCGGCGGAGGCAAGACCACGCTCACCCGGCTGCTGCTGCGGATGACGGACATCGACGACGGCCGCATCCTGATCGGCGGTCAGGACATCAGCAAGCTGCGCCAGGCCGACCTGCGCGGCCTGATCGCCTACGTGCCGCAGGACCCGGCGATGTTCCACCGCACCCTGCGGGACAACATCGCCTTCGCCCGTCCGGACGCCACCGAGGCGGAGATCCGCCGCGCGGCAGAGGCGGCGCACGTCACGGAGTTCGCCGACGCGCTGCCGGACGGTTTCGCCACCATGGTCGGAGAACGCGGCATCAAGCTGTCCGGCGGCCAGCGCCAGCGGGTCGCCCTGGCCCGCGCGATCCTGCGCGACGCCCCGATCCTGCTGCTCGACGAGGCGACCAGCGCCCTCGACTCCGAGAGCGAGATCCTTGTCCAGGAGGCGCTGTGGCGGCTCATGGAGAGGCGCACGGCGCTCGTGGTGGCACACCGGCTGAGCACGGTCGCCACCATGGACCGGCTCGTCGTCCTCGACCGCGGGAAGATCGTCGAACAGGGCACGCACCAGGAACTGCTGGCGTCGGAGGGCGCCTACGCGAAGCTGTGGCGTCACCAGTCGGGCGGCTTCATCGACGACAGTCCAGCCCCGGCCGACCAGCACTGAACGCGAGCCAGGGCCCCTGACCCGGGCCGTGCGCGGGTCGGCGTCCCGGCCGTGGTGGCGGTACGGCGCGGAGGCGGGTGCCGAGGCGCTCCGGCCGGGTGACGGCAGGGGGAGGCGCCGTGGGTCAGGCCGGGTCGTCGTGGTGCAGCGGTACCGTCCACTCCAGGACGGTGCCGCTCGGCTCGCCGGCCGTCAGGGCGAAGCCGCCGCCGAGGTGGTCGGCGCGGGTGCCGATGTTGCCGAGACCACTGCGGCGGGTGACCTCGGGGCCGATGCCGCGGCCGTTGTCCGCCACCCGCAGCCGCAGGGTGGTGGCGGTGGCCTCGGCCGTGACCTCCACGGCGGTGGCGTGGGCGTGCCGGGCCACGTTCGACAGGGCCTCGCGCAGGACCGCGACCACGTGTTCCCGCTGCTCGTCGGACACGTCGGTGTCCAGCAGGCCGCCCATGCGCAGGGAGGGCGTGAAGCCGAGTGTCTCGGCCGCTCGGCCCACCTCGGTGACGAGCCGGGCGCGCAGACCGGTGGCTCCCGCCCGGTCGCTCTCCCGCAGGGCGTAGATCGTGGAGCGTACGACCTTGATCGTGTCGTCGAGGTCGTCCACCACCCGCTGGACACGTTCGGCCACGTCGGGCCGGTCCGAGAGACGGTTGAGCACCGACTGCAGGCTCAGTCCGCTGGCGAAGAGTCGCTGGATGGCCAGGTCGTGCAGGTCGCGCGCGATGCGGTCACGGTCGTTGAGCACGAGCAACTGCTCCGCGTCGCGGCGGTGTTCGGCGATCTCCAGGGCCAGCGCGGCATGACCGGCGAACCCGGCGATCATGTCGATGGTGGCGTCCGGGAACACGGTGCCGCCCTGCCGGTTCGCGACCTGGAGAACGCCGCGCACCCGCTCCGGGGTGCCCAGCGGAATCACGAACGCCGGACCGAGCTCCAGGACCGACGCGCTGCCCGTCCCGGTGCGCGGGTCCTCGCTGAGCGACGGACTGACGATCCGCTCACCGGAGGCGAACACCTTGGCCGCCAGACTCGTTCCGTCGGGCAGGGCCAGCCCCCGCACCTGGTCGGCGTCGCGTCCTTCGGCGGACTCGATGACCAGGTCCGTGGTGCCGGTCACCGGCAGCGCCAGGGTCACCAGATCCGCCTCGGACAGTTCCCGGACCGTCGCCGTGAACGCGTGCAGGACGTCGACCGGATCGGCGCCCGACAGCAGGGTGCGGGTCAGGTCGCTGCTCGCGGCCAGCCAGCGCTCGCGGCGCCGGGCGTCGTCGTACAGCCGGGCGTTGTCGATGGCCACACCGGCCGCCGCGCCGAGCGTGCGCAGTACCGCCTCGTCCTCGGCGTCGAACTCGGCCCCGCCGTGTTTCTCCGTGAGGTAGAGGTTGCCGAAGATCTTGTCGCGGACCTGCACGGGGGTGCCGAGGAACGTGGTCATCGGGGGGTGGCCTGACGGGAAGCCGACGGAGTCCGCGTGGTCGCTCAGGACGGGAAGCCGCAGCGCGTGCGGCTCGCGGATGAGCAGGCCGAGGATGCCCTCTCCCCGGGGATAGTTCCCGATGCGGGCGATGGTCTCCTTGTCGATCCCGACCGTGATGAACTGCTTGATGCCGCCCTCGTCGCCGAGGACGCCGAGTGCTCCGTAACGGCAGTCGACGAGCTGTACCGCGGACTCCACGATCTGCCGCAGGACCACGTCCAGGTCCAGGTCGCTGCCGATCGCGAGAACGGCTTCGAGAAGGGTGTGCACCCGGTTCTGGGTGCCGCGCACACGCTGCACCTGCTCCTGCAGGTCCTCCAGCAGCGCGTCCAGCCGGAACTGCGGTGCTGACGGCTCCTCCGGAAGATGCGCGCTCCGGTCCATTCGTGTACCCCTCACTCGCCGCCCGACGAAGCCATGATGCCCGACCGGCCGCGCCCGCGGTCGAGCACATGTGCGGAACGCGGCGGACGGCTTCGCCGATCTTCGCCCGCGGGTGGACCAGCGCGTACACCAGGGTGGTGCGCGAGTGGTCCGGAAGACGGCGGAGCACGCTTCCCGCCCCCGCCGCCACTCACCAGCACCCCCGCCACCTCTCACCGGCGGGCGGAGTGACCGGCCTCGGCTAGCGCTTGAAGCCGACCCCGCCGTACAAGGACACCGGCTCGTCGCCGATCGGGGTCTCGCCCTCCGCGAGCTCGGGACGCCAGTCCTTCACGGAGACGACGCCCGGCTCGACCAGGTCAAGTCCCTTGAAGAAGCGGCTCACTTCGGCGCGCGAACGGCCCACCAGAGTGACACCGCCGCGCGCGTACGCCTCGATGCCCCGGCGTACGTCCTCCGGCTCGAAGTCGGCGGTCATCGCGGACAGCGACAGGAAACTGCCCGGCGCCAGCGCGTCGACCAGGGTCTCCACGAGCTCGTACGCCCCACTGTCGTCGGCGATGAAGTGCATCAGCGCGATCAGTGACAGGGCCACGGGACGGTCGAGGTCGAGCACGCGCGCGGCCTCGTCGAGGATCTTCCGCGGCTCGCGCACGTCGGCCTGGACGTACTCGGTCAGGCCCTCCGGGGTACCGCGCAGCAGCGCCTCGGCGTGGGCGAGGACGATCGGGTCGTTGTCGACGTACACCACCCGGGCGTCCGGAGCGGTGCTCTGCGCGATCTGGTGGAGGTTGGGCTCGGTGGGAATGCCGGTGCCTATGTCGAGGAACTGGCGGATTCCCGCCGTGCGGACCAGGTGGCGGGTGGCCCGCTGCATGAACCAGCGGTTGCTGCGCGCGGCCCGTTTGGCGCCGGGATCGCGCGCGGTGATCTGCTGCCCGAGCCGCTCGTCGACCGGGTAGTTGTCCTTGCCGCCCAGGTACCAGTCGTACACCCGTGCCGGATGTGGCCTGCCGGTGTCGATCCGGTCCCCAGGGGACTCCGTTCCCGTCATACGACAACTCCCTGCTCCGCTGGGCCCGTTCACCCCGTCGACCCGTGTTCGGCGGGGTGCGCGAGCAGTGTGCCATCCACGCGGAGTGCGGGGCGCGCGGAGCCGTCGATCCTCGGCCACCCGACGGTCACCGCGGCCGGGAGCGGCTGTCACCGGCGCGCGGCTTCGGGGGATGGTGGCCCCGGTCCGCTCCGGGGCGCGGCGCGGTGCCCCGCGGGCTCCGGGGCCCGGGACGGATGGGCCGATACCGGCCGCGGGGGATCTTCCCAAGGGCCCGCGACGGGGTTATAGTCCAAAACTAGCAGTGCTAATTAATGGTCGTGCTCATTACATGTCCGGTGCCCGTCTCCGGTGTCCGTCAGGAGTCCTGTCGTGCGTCCCGTCCACTTCGCGGCCGCCCGCCGCACGCCCATCGGCAAGCTGCGCGGGGCCCTGTCCTCCGTACGGCCCGACGACCTCGCCGCGAGCGTGATCCGCGCTCTGGTCGCCGAGGTGCCCACGCTCGACCCGGCCCGCATCGACGACGTCTACTGGGGCGCCGCCAACCAGGCAGGCGAGGACAACCGCAATGTCGCCCGGATGGCCGCGCTGCTCGCCGGACTGCCCCACAGCGTGCCCGGCGCCACCGTCAACCGGCTCTGCGCCTCGGGCCTCGAAGCCGTCACGACGGCGGCCCGCGCCATCGCCTCAGGCGAGGCCGACATCGTGCTCGCCGGCGGCTCCGAGTCGATGAGCCGGGCCCCGTTCGTGCTGCCCCGCCCGGACGAGGCGCTGCCGCACCGCATCGAGACCGTCGACACCCGGCTCGGCTGGCGGCTGGTCAACCCGGCGATGAAGGACCTGCACGGCGTCCTGTCCATGGGGGAGACCGCGGAGGAGGTCGCCGAGCGGTACGGCGTCTCGCGCGAGCGGCAGGACGCGTTCGCGCTCCGCAGCCACCAGCGTGCGGCGGACGCCCGTAAGAACGGGTGCTTCGACGCCGAACTGCTCCCCGTGGAGCGTCCCGACGGTGTGATCGTCGACAGCGACGAATGCGTACGGGAGGACACCTCGCTCGACAAGCTGGCCCGCCTCAAGCCCGTGTTCCGCGCCGGCGGCACGGTCACCGCGGGCAACGCCTCGCCGATGAACGACGGTGCCGCGGGCCTCCTGCTGGTCAGCGAGGAAGCCCTGAACGAACTCGGGCTCGAATCGCTCGGACGGTATGTCGCGGGAGCCTCGGCCGGCGTCGATCCCGACGTCATGGGCATCGGGCCCGTGCCCGCCACCCGCAAGGCGCTCGGACGCGTCGGCTGGACCGTCGCCGACGTCCAGGAGGCCGAGTTCAACGAGGCGTTCGCCGCCCAGGCCCTCGCCTGCGTGGACCGTCTCGGCATCGACCCGGACCTCGTCAACCCGACCGGCGGCGCCATCGCGCTGGGCCACCCGCTCGGCGCCTCGGGCGCCCGCATCCTCACCACCCTGCTGCACCGCATGCGCCGCACGGGCGCCGAGCGCGGCCTGGCCACGATGTGCGTCGGCGTCGGGCAGGGCAGCGCGGTCCTGGTCGAGCGCCACTGACGTCCGGACCCTCCTCACCCGGGCGAGGTGCGTGGGCATAGCATCGGCCTCCGCATGAACATGATGACGCTCTGGCACATATCCATGGGGGAGTTCGCCGCTCTCGCCGCCGCGGCGCTGCTCGTCGGCTTCTCCAAGACCGCCGTCAGCGGCGCCAACACGGTCAGTCTGGCGGTCTTCGCCGCCGTACTGCCCGCGCGCGCCTCGACCGGTGTCCTGCTGCCCCTCCTGATCGTCGGCGATGTGCTCGCCGTCGCCACCTACCGCCGCCACGCCCACTGGCCCACGCTGTGGCGCCTGTTCCCGGCGGTCGCCGCCGGTGTCGTCCTCGGCACGGTGTTCCTGGTGTGGGCCGACGACGGGGTCGTACGGACCTCGATCGGCGCGACCCTGCTGGTGATGACCGGGATCACCGTGTGGCGCCGGCGGGCCGCCGTCCAGGACGAGGAACCCGACTCCGTCGTGACCCGCGCGGGCCGCGTCAGGGCTCGTTCCTACGGTGTGCTCGGCGGGTTCACGACCATGGTCGCCAACGCGGGCGGCCCGGTCATGTCGATGTATCTCCTCTCGACGGGCTTCCGCAAGCTCGGCTTCCTCGGCACCTCCGCCTTCTTCTTCCTCATCGTCAACGTCTCCAAGCTGCCCTTCAGCGCGAGCCTCGGCCTGATCAACGGCCGTTCGCTGCTCCTTGACGCGGCCCTGGCCGTCTTCGTCGTGCCGGGGGCGTTCCTCGGGAAGTGGGCGGTGAAGCGCATCAACCAGCTGCTCTTCGAACGCCTGGTGATCGCGGCGACGGTGGTCGGCGGAGTACAGCTGCTGCTCCGCTGACTCCGCCCCCCCCCGGGCGCCCCGGTCCGGTCGCCAGCCTTCCCCTTCTCCCGTACCCCGTACGCTCGGTCCATGTCCCCGCACGTCCTCGTCCTCGGCGGCACCACCGAGGCCCGCGAACTCGCCGCCGAGCTGGCCGCGTGCCCCGGCGTGCGCGTGACGACATCCTTGGCGGGCCGGGTGTCCCGGCCGGGAGCGCTCGAAGGGGACGTACGTACCGGGGGGTTCGGCGGGGCGGACGGACTCGCGCGCTGGCTGCGCGAGCACGGGGTGGACGCCGTGGCCGACGCGACGCACCCTTTCGCGTCCGGTATCACCGCGAACGCGGCACGGGCCGCGGCGGCGACCGGGATTCCCGCCGTGGTGCTGCGCCGCCCCGGCTGGCGCCCCGGACCCGGTGACCGCTGGCACCCGGCGGACTCCCTCGCCGAATCGGCCGCGCTGCTGCCCGGGTTGGGCCGCCGCGTCTTCCTCACCACGGGCCGCCTCGGTCTCGCGGCCTTCGCGGGTCTCGGCCGGCTCCACTTTCTCGTACGTTCGGTGGAGGCCCCCGAACCGCCGCTGCCGTCGGACACCGAAGTGCTGCTCGCGCGCGGTCCCTTCACCGTCGACGACGAGAAGAGCCTGCTGCTCGGGCATCGCATCGATGTCCTGGTGACCAAGGACAGCGGCGGAGCCGCGACGGCGGCGAAACTGACCGCCGCCCGCGACCTCGGCCTCCCCGTGGTCGTCGTACGCCGTCCGCCCCTCCCGCAGGACGTGCGCGCGGTACCGGACGTCGCGTCGGCGCTGGCCCTGCTGGACCTCGGCCCGGGGTGACCGACCGACGGAGCCGCGGCACGGCGCGTGACATCCCGTCCCGGCTCCCGGCGCCAACTACGCCCCCGCGCACCGCTGTTCGCGGCCGACCGGGCGCCGGGCCGGGCGCGGGGTCCGTCAACTCGTCGTGGCCGACGTCAGTTCCGGGGTCCGGTCGGGCAGGCCCTGGGTCAGGTCCTCGACCAGCAGACGCTTGGCGATGGTGTCGACGGCGGCGCGCAGTTCCGCGCCGGACGGGCGCCCGACATCCTGCTCCACGCGCCCGGCGAGCCAGCGCCCCCACGCCTCGCTGATCACCCGTGCCTCACGCTCGCCCGCCGCGGTGTGCGAGAACAGCGAGCCGTGCCGGGTCAGATAGCCCTCCTCGACCATGCGGTCGAACACCGGGACGAGCACCTCGGGAGGCAGTTGGCGCCGGGCCGCGATCAGCGCGAGGTTGGCGTGTCCGACCATGCGGGTGAACAGCTCCACCTGCATCACGGCCCAGGCGCCCGCCACATCCAGCCGGGTGTCGGAGTCGGAGACGATCCGGCGCGCGGTGTTCACCTCCGTGGTGCCGATGATTTTCGCGACCGAGAACTCCAGCAGCCGCTGGGAGTCCGCGGTGGACGGCGACGCGAAGCCCTCGCCCATGTCCGTCGACCCCATGCGCGCGCTGTCGCGCAGCTCCACCTGCTTGAGGAAGAGCGCCACGAAGAAGCCGAGGACCGCGACCGGAACCGTCCACAGGAACACCGTGTGAATGGTGTCGGCGTACGCGTCGATGATGGGTCCGGCCGCCTGGGGCGGCAGCCGGTGCAGCCCTTCCGGACTCTGCGCGGCCTTGGCGATGACGACGGGCCCGGCCGCACCTGTCTCTGCGGCGGCCCTGACCCCGTCGGCCAGGTTGGGCTTCAGCGCGTTGGTGTAGATCGTGCCGAAGACGGCCGTACCGAACGAACTGCCCAGCGTACGGAAGAAGGTGACCCCGGACGTCGCGGTGCCGAGGTCGGTGTACTCGACGGTGTTCTGCACGGTGATCGTCAGCACCTGCATGCACAGCCCGATCCCGGTGCCGAACACGAACATGTACAGGGACTCCAGCCAGGCCCCGGTGCCCGGTCCCATGCGCGACATCAGATAGAGCCCGACCGCCATCACCAGGGAGCCGACGATGGGGAAGATCCGGTACTGCCCGGTCTTGCTGACCACGTTGCCGCTGAAGACCGACGCGATGAGCAGCCCCAGGACCATGGGCAGCGTGCGCACGCCGGAGAGGGTGGCCGAGTTCCCGTCCACGTACTGCAGATACGTCGGCAGATAGGTCATCGCGCCGAGCATCGCGAACCCCACGATGAAGCTGAGGATCGAGCAGACCGTGAAGACCGGGTTGGAGAACAGCCGCATCGGCAGCATCGGTTCGGCCGCGCGCGTCTCCACCCAGCAGAACAGGCCGAGTGCGAGCAGACCGCCCACGAAGAGGCCGATGATGGCCGGCGATCCCCAGGCGTACTCGTTGCCTCCCCAACTCGTCGCCAGGATCAGCGCGCTGGCCCCGACCGCGACCAGCGCGATGCCCAGATAGTCGATGACCGGCCGGGTCACCGACTTCACCACGGGGATGGTGCGGGCCGCCGCGATCACCACGACGATCGCGAGGGGCACGTTGACGTAGAACGCCCACCGCCACGACAGATGATCCGTGAACAGCCCGCCGAGCAGCGGCCCGATGACCGTGGCCACACCGAAGACGGCACCGATCGCGCCCTGGTACTTGCCCCGCTCGCGCAGCGGGATGACGTCCGCGATCAGCGCCATGGCGGTCACCATCAGACCGCCCGCGCCGACGCCCTGCAACGCCCGCCAGGCGATCAGCAGGGTCATGTTCGTGGCGAGCCCGCACAGGAACGAACCCGTGATGAAGATGATCGCCGACGCCTGGAAGACCACCTTGCGGCCGAACAGGTCGCCGAACTTGCCGACCAGCACCGTCGCCACGGTCTCGGCCAGCAGGTACGCGGTCACCACCCACGACATGTGCGCGGCGCCGCCCAGGTCCGACACGATCGTCGGCAGCGCGGTGCCCACGATCGTCTGGTCGAGCGCGGCGAGCAGCATGCCCAGCACGATCGTCGCGAAGACGATGTTGCGGCGGCGGCTGTCCAGCACCGGCGGCCCGGGCGCCCCCGCCGCGGGTGGCGCCGTATCCTCCGTGATCGTCACAATCGCCACCCTCACACCGGAGGGCTCCCCGTGCATGCGGGGCGACCCGCCCGGCGTACGGCGGAACGGGGCGCTCCCTAGCTTCCCGGATTCCTGCGCAGCAGATAGGTGTCCATGATCCAGCCCTTGCGCTCCCGGGCCTCGGCGCGCAACCGCTCGATACGGGGGGCCGCTTCGGCCAGCGGACCGGAGGCGAGGATCTCGTCGGGGGTGCCGATGTAGGCGCCCCAGTAGATGTCGATGTCCTCGTCCGCGTACTGCCGGAACGTCTGATGGGCGTCGAGCATCACGACCACGTCGTCCACCCCGTCGGGGAAGCCCTCCGCGAGACGCCGACCGGTGGTGATCTGCACGGGCCGGGCAACCCGGTTCAGTCCCGTGCGGTGCCGGGCGACGAGCGCCGAGACGCTGCTGATGCCGGGCACCACGTCGTACGAGAACGCCACCGCCCCCCGGTCCAGGATCTCCTCCAGGATGCCGAGCGTGCTGTCGTACAGGGCGGGATCGCCCCACACCAGGAACGCGCCGCTCTCGTCCTCGCCCAACTCCTCGGTGATCAGCCGCTCGTAGACGGCCGCGCGGGCGCTGCGCCAGTCCCCGACGGCCGGCGAGTACGCGGAGCCTCCCGCGGTGCGGTCCCGGTCCGGGTCGCGGGCCTCGACCAGGCGGTACGCCCCCTCCGGTATGTGCGCGTGGAGGATGTCGCGCCGGAGCTGGACGAGGTCCGACTTCACCTCGCCCTTGTCCAGGATGAAGAACACGTCCGTGCTCCTCAGCGCCTTGACCGCCTGCAGCGTGAGCTGATCGGGGTCGCCCGCTCCGATGCCGATGACATGAATCTTTCGCACACCCAGAGTCTGCCGCACGCCACTGACAGTGGACGCACCGCATCCGGCAACGCCCTGCCGGGCATCCGACTCGTACGTGGTCGGGCATCGACCCCGTGTCCGGTCGGGTGCCCAAGGCGTGCCCTCGTCAGGCGTCCCGGCCGCGCAGGCGTGGCGACGCCGCCGCCGCGTCGACCCGCCCGCCGTCGCGCTCCACGGCGGTCGCCAACTCCCGGGCCCAGAGGGTGAGTTCCGTGAGGTGCAGGTCGTACGGCCGCGGCAGGCCGGTCCCCGACGTCCACTCCTCGACCGCCCCGGCGCCGCGGCGCAGCAGCCGTACGCCGCCCGTCGCGTTTCCCCGGGCCGCGTGGGTGAGCCCGACGGCGAGCTGCGCCAGTCCCCGCCAGAGCCCGCGCTCCTCCCGCGGACCGGACTTCCACGCGTCCTCGAAGACCTCGTGCGCGTGGAAGGGCCTGCCCGCGTCCAGCAGCGCCTGGGCCTCGGTGACCGTCGCCTCGGGGCCCCGCACGACGCCCTCAGGCTGCCGTTCCACCCCGTCCGCCCCGTACGGCAGCGGGCGCCCCAGTCCGTCGCGGGGCCGGGCGTTCCGCGCCCGGCCCTCGGTGTCCCGATCCCGCCCGCCGGCCTGCCGCGTCTCAGATGTCCCGGTCATACGCCGATTGTCGCGCGCCACGCCCCGTCCGCGGAGCATCCCCCGACGTGGGGTAAAGTTCTGTTCGCACGATCACGCGGGTCACCGCGGGTGAAGGCATCGGGACGTGGCGCAGCTTGGTAGCGCACTTGACTGGGGGTCAAGGGGTCGCAGGTTCAAATCCTGTCGTCCCGACTTTTCGAAGTCGCAGGTGAGGGGCCGTTTCGGAGAAATCCGAAGCGGCCCCTCAGCTGTTCTCGGGGTGGTCCGGCGCCGGAGTGCCAGGGCTCGCGGGCCGAGGAGCTCGCCCTCTGCGGCGAGAGGGAGAGCTCCGAGCGGGCCGGGCGTTGGCGGCGGGCCGCCGGCGCTCAGCCGTTGACCGTGGTCCGCGGGTTCCGGAGGCGCCGCCTCACCCCTTCGGTCTGCAGTCGTAGAGGGAGAGGGTGCCGTCGGTGCGGCGGCCGTAGTCGGTGGGCCGGACGCGGGTGCAGTGGGACTTCACCCAGGTGGTGGCGGCAGTGGCGGGACGCTTCGTGGTGAGCAGCGTGTAGCGCAGCTGGTGGGTGGTGACGAGCGTCCCGAGCTGCCGGGCGCTCGGGTAGGGGGTGATGCCGGTGAAGCCGCCCATGACGAGCATCGGCTCGGACTTCGCGCGCAGCAGGGGCTCGGCGGCGTAGGCGGCCTGGGTGGCGAGCAGGAATTTCTCGCCGTGGCGGTGCGCGGTGAGGTAGTGGAGCAGGGCGGTGTCACGGGCGCTCGGCCGGCCGAGCCCCACCCTGGAGACGGTGCGGTGGTGCTGGAGGGCCTCGTAGTACGCGATGCCGACCGGACCGGCCATCGGTGAGGTGGAGGCGCCCGCGTACAGCGGGTCGAGACAGGAGAAGGCCCAGCCGGCCGGGACGACCAGCATGGCCGCGATCCCGGCGGCGAGGGCGCTGCGGACCATCCGCGGGGAGGTGCGGGGCCCGCGGATCCACAGGCCCGCCGCACCGCACACCGCGAGCATCGCGGCGACCGGCAGCAGCCAGGACACGAAGCGGGTCGGCCAGTCGAGCACCAGCGCCCACACCGCCGTCAGCACGATCGCCGCCGGCAGCGCCACGCGCCGCCGGCCGCCCTCCTCGTACTCCGAGCGGAAGAGCTCGATGCCGCCGCCGGCCAGCGCGGCGAGTGCCGGGGCGATGACAGCGGTGTAGTAGGCGTGGTTGCCGTTGGAGGCGCTGAACACCAGCGTGTGCACGACCAGCCAGCCGCCCCAGAGCAGAAATCCCGCGCGCAGCGGGTCGGTCCGCGGCTGCTGGGCGCGCCAGACGACGCCGAGCACCGCGGCGAGCACGGCGAGCGGCAGGAACCAGGCGACCTGGGGACCGACCGTGTGGTTGACCAGCATCGTCCAGCCGGTGTTGCCGGTCGTGCGGCTGGCGGCGGTTCCCGCGACGGCACCGAACGCGGTGGCGTCGCCGCTGAAGCGGCTCAGGCCGTTGTAGCCGAAGACCAGGGCGAACGGACTGTTGTTGGACGTTCCGTCGAGGTACGGGCGGTGGGCGGCCGGTGTCGCCCAGGCGAGCAGCACCCAGGAACAGGAGACCGCCAGGGCGACCGCACCGGCCGACAAGGACCGCAGGGCCCTCTTCAACGGCGTTCCGGGCGCGGCGAGTTGATAGACCAGGGCGAAGACCGGCAGCACCAGCCACGCCTGCATCATCTTGGCCTGGAAAGCCAGCCCGACCCAGATCCCGCACATGATCAGCGGCAGCAGCCGCTCGGTGCGCACCGCCTTCTGCAGTGCGCCGGCGGCCGCCACCAGCAGCAGAGTGAGCGCGGTGTCCGGGATGGTGGCCCGGGTGAGGGCCACGGTGACCGGGGTGAGCGTGAGCGCCAGCGCGGCGATCAGCGCGGCGAAAGGCCCGGCCCAGGCCCGTACGATCCGGTGCAGCAGCCATACGGTGAGCACGCCCTCGACGACCTGCGGAAGCGCGGCCGCCCACGTGTGCGGGCCGAAGAGCCAGACGGAGGCGGCCTCCGGCCAGAACGCGCCGGGGAGCTTGTCGACGGTGACCGAACCGCCGACGTCGAGCCCGCCGAAGAGGAAGGCGCGCCAGCTGCCTGCCATCGACCGTGTCGCCGCGCCGTAGAAGGGGTGGAGCGCGGCGTGCCCGATGCCCCAGGAGTACAGCACCAGGGCGGTGACCAGCACCGCGGCGAGCGCCGGGTGCTCCCAGCGATGGACGGCTTCCGCCGGTCGGTCGGAGCGACGGTCTTTCGCCCGTCGGCTTCGGCGCGCGCCGGTGGGCTGGGCGGCGGGGATGGTGGCCATGACAGTGGTCCTCGGATCAGCGGACGGGTGAGGCGGCGGGTTCACAGGCGGCGGGCCGCCCTGAACCCGCGGGCGTAGAAGTCGGTGCCGTCCAGCAGCGAGCGGCCCGACAGGTCGCCCATGGTCGGGCCGTTGGCGGCGGAGCGGCTGGAGTAGAAGCGGTGCCGGCCCTGGTCGTCGAGGCCCAGGTACATGCCGCAGTGGTCGATGAAGCCCGGCCGGTTCTTGATGATGGCGAAGAAGACCAGGTCCCCGGGCTGCAGGACGCCCAGGTCGGTGGGCTGACTGTCGGTGTGCGGGATCACCAGGCGGCCGGGACCGTAGGCGGCGATGGCGAAGGCGCGGCGCGGCATGCCGACGCCCTTGGTGTTGGTGTTGTGCAGGGGCAGACCCATGCGGTAGCCCCACACCAGGCGCTGGAAGCCGGAGCAGTCGACGTCGCCGTAGCGGGCCTGCTCCGGCTGCGCGCGCGTGCCGTCCGAGAAGGTCCAGGGGGTGCCGAGATAGTCGTAGAAGTCGGACTGCTCGTCGTGGTAGGCGAAGTCCAGGGGGCTGTTGACCTCCTGGTTGCGCGGGCCGAAGTGCGCGGTGCCCGCGTAGCGCACGCCGGCGCCGTTGTGCTTGTCGGGCGCCCCGGCGCTGCTGTACTCGAACGCCGCCGCGAAGACGTCCGGACCGGTGTCGCCGAGCGCCTTGCCGAACCAGCCCTTGAACCAGGCGGACTTCTCCATGCCCTGCTGCCACGTGTGCGGCAGCACCCGCACCCAGGCGTTCGTGGTCACCGTTGCGCTGGTGGTCCGCGCTTCGCTGAAGCTGCGGCTCGGCCCGGCGAGCACGGCGGTACGGGCACCGTCGGTGAAGGTGGCGAGCGTGCCGCCGTCGGAGCCGCGGACGACGGTGCGGCCGGGGTCGGACAGCCGCTCGAAGCTCTGGCTCCCGGGCCGGGTGCTCACGCCGTTCGCGCTGTCACCGCTGCCGCCGCTTACGCTGCCGCTGCCGTGCTGGTTGCGGTCCCAGACGTAACCACCGACCACCCCGGCGGCCGCCACGCCCGCGACCGTGCCGAGCACGGCGCGGCGAGTCGGACGGTTGCGCCTGCCGCTGTGTTCAGAGTGCATGGCCGGTGCTCCTTGAGAGAGTGGGGTGCGGGGCGGTGGACGGGTCAGGCGGTGGGCAGGGCGCCGAGCAGCAGCCCGACGACGAGGACCACATAGGTGGCCAGCGTCACCGCCGTGGTCGAGATGAGCGTGGCCCCCAGCGGCTGGCGGACCATCTGGTAGGAAACCAGGCCGGGGACGATGAAGCCGAGCGTCTGTGACGTGTACAGCAGTGGGAACTCGTGGTTGAGGGCGAGCATCACGGTGGTCTGCATGAGCACAGCGCACAGCACCACGGCGGCGAACAGCCGCTTGCCGTAGAGGATCACCGTGCGCTGGAGCAGTTTCGTCATGAAGTAGGTCAGCGCCGAGACACCGACCATCAGCGCCGCCATCTGCACGTCGGTGACGAGCGTGAGGGCGATCCAGCCAGGGGTGATCATCCCCCCGGGCGAGAGGTTGGTGGTCAGGTAGCAGACGAGCGAGAAGACCAGCCCGAGGGCGATCCCGAGTGCGGCGGTCTGTGCGGTGAGGTTGGCGGGGATCACTAACGGTTCCTCGGAGACTGGTGGGGATCGTAGGCGTGGTACAGGTCGTCTTCGGTTCGCTCGTCGTCGGGCCGGTCGTGGCGGGCGGCGAACCGGCGGGCGAGCTCGCGCTGCCCCGGGACGTGGAAGGAGTGTGTCGTCTCCAGCGGCGCCACCCAGCTGTACGGCTCGGGGGCGGGGGGCCGGGACATCGCCATCTGCCGGGGCAGCGCGAACTGCATGGTCTCCTGGTCCAGGCCGTCGCCGGCGGGAACGGCGGCGAGCTCGTCCTCGGAGGCGTCCAGCGGCAGTTCGGCGAGGCATTCCAGGAACAGCTCGCCCTGGCCGTGGATGTTGCCGATCGCGACCAGCGAGGAGGAGGGGCCGAGTTCCGCGAGGATCGCCGCGGTCATCTCCTCGGGCTCCCGGCGGTCGCCGCCGAGGTCCACCACCCGCCCGGTGAAGCCGGCCGGAATGGCGTCCCGGGCGCTCTTGGTCGGGTGGCCGATCAGGAAGACCGTCTCGGGGGCGAGGCCGGGGATGATCGCGCCCATCTGGCCGTTGCGCTCCACCCGGTCCGGACGGCAGTTGATGATCACGTTGAGCGGCTGCCTGATCGCGCCCAGGTCCTTCAGCTGCTTGACGTTCATCAGCGTCGACTCGGGGTCGTTGGCCGCGAAGACGTTGGCGAAGCGCAGCCGCTTGCCCTCGGGCGTGACGTAGCGCTCCACCGACAGCACGCCCGGGTCGGGTGGCGCGTCCCACATGCCCTGCAGCGCGGTCTGCCGTTCCACGCCGAGCAGTTCGGCGACGGCGAGCGCGATCGCCACGTTCTCCTTGAAGGTGAACCAGCTGAAGCCGCGCAGTTCGGCGTCGCTCACCGACTCCGGATCGACGGAGACCAGACGGCAGTCCCGCTTGTCGGCCTCCTGCTGGAGGATGTGCAGACGGTCCTTCTCCGCCGTCACACACACCCCGCCGACCGGCATCGAGCGGGAGAGCGAGCGGGCGACGTCGTCCAACGTCGGCCCCATCTCCTCCAGGTGGTCCTCACGGACGTTGCACAGGACGCCGATCGTGGAGCGGATCAGCTTCTCCTGGTTGATCTCCTGCAATGCGGGCATCACCGCCATGCACTCGATCACCAGCGCGTGCGGGCGGTAGGTCGCCGCCCGCCGTACGATGCCGATCTGCTCGACGATGTTGGACAGCCCGAACTTGCGGTAGATCGGCTCCTCGGTGGCGTCCGGATGGATGAACCGGGCCGCGGTGCCGGTGGTCTTGGCCACCGTGACCAGTCCGCCGCCGCGCAACGCGCCCGCGCACAGCCGGGTGATGGAGCTCTTGCCGCGGATGCCGTTGACCAGCACCCGGGTCGGTATCTGGTTCAGCGAGTCGAAATGCCGCCTCTGTTCCACGATTCCGGCGACCCACAGTGCGGCGCAGCACAGCAGGACTATGACATATAGGAAGAGCACGCCGAATCCGTTCTTCTACCGCTGGAGTGTGTTCTCGGGCCACGACTGGAAGGGGTCCGCGGTCTGTCCGGACCTGTCCGCCCGGCCGCGTTCCGCGAGGGCCTGGCGGATCAGCTCCAGGCTGCGGGTGACCGAGCCGACCTCGTCGTGGTTGACCGGGTGCAGCACGGTACGGCGGTCCCCGCCCGCGAGCTTCTCGATGAGCACGGCGACCGCTCGCAGCGGCCGGAACACCACGACGTGCAGCCAGCCCAGGCAGGCCGCGCCGAACGCGAGGCCCAGGATCCCGGCGAGCATGGTGCGCTGCTGGGCCTGCACCGCGGGGAGCTGGAGCGCCGCCGCGGGCTCCGCGGTCACCACGCGCCAGCCGAGGTGTGCTGTCGGGCCGTTCTGCGCCAGCGGCGCGGCGGCGTCGACCGAGGGACCGGAGGACGAGGAGAGCACCGTCGAGGTCGCGGTGCCCGCGGTGCCCGGGGCGCTCTGGGCGGCGCGGGCGAGGCGGGTCAGGCCGGCCTCGGGCAGCGCCTGGAAGGCGCGGTAGCCCACGCTCGCCGCCAGCACCTTGCAGTCGGCGTCCGTCACCCAGACGCTGCCCAGATTGGGCCTCGCCAGGGTGGAGTTGAGCGTTTTCACGTCGATCTCGCCGAAGAGGACCACCCCGGCCGCCGGGGCCTTGCCCTTGACCGCCTGGACCTGGGCGTAGGAGGCGATGGCCGGTATCCGGCCCGAGGTGTTGACGGTGGTGACCCCGCCGCCGTCGGGTACGTGGACGAGGGTGCGCAGTGGTGATTCCCCGACCCGCAGGGTGACGGCGCCTGAGCGGTCCAGGAGGTACAGCGAGCGGTACTGCTTGTGTCTGGCGAGAGCGTGCCGCAGGTCCTCGGCCTGGGCGGCCCGGCTCAGGCCCGGCAGGCTTACGGCCACCTCGCTCAGGTCGACGTACGACTGGTCGAGCGACTGGCGGACACGGTTCGCCGCGAGCTCTGCGCGCGCCTGCTGGTTGGCGATGACCGGTGCCGGAACCGAGGTCGCGGTGTCCGCCCGGTTCAGCACGAAGATCATCGGCACCGCCCAGCCGGCCACCAGCACCAGGACGAGCGCTGCCAGCGCCCGGTAGCCCGGTCCGCGGCGTGCCGGGAACTCCTGCGGGCCGCTCTCGCCGAGCAGTTGCAGGCGCAGCGACTCCAACGCCCGCCCGATCCGGGCCAGTTCCCCGAAGCCGTGCACCGGGACGGGCCGATCGAGCTCCGCCGCCTCGGCCGGACCGTCCTCGGTCGCGCCCCGGGCCAGGCGGCCGGCGGACAGGTACAGCCGCAGCAGCGGGCGCTGCACGAGGAAGTTCAGCATCAGCCCGAGCAGCAGCGCGATAACGGCCAGTGCCCCCGCGGCCTTGAGCGCGAAGCCCGAGTAGTCGGCGGCGGAGGTCGTGGCGGGCACCACGCGGGAGGTGAGCACCACCAGGCCGAGGTCGTCGGTGTCGCCCGGACCGGTCGCCGAGGCGACCTGGGCCCAGCCGGCCACCGTGGGATGAGGGCCAGTGGCGGCGGCCAACAGGCTTCCGGAGGCGTCGGTGTCCCGCCCCGACGCGCTCACCGCGCGCGACGCCGACGCGGGCAGACCGCTGTCGGCCGCGGCCGGCGACGCCACGCCGCGGGACGTGGTGACGAGCGCCTTGCCGCTTGCGTCCAGCACCTTGGCGGTGCGCCCGTCGCCGTACGTCGTGAGGGAGGGGAGCGCCTCGGAGACCACCAGCAGCCACTGCCGCTCGGTCTGGTCCTGGTCCTGGTTCTGGTCCTGGTTGGCGTCCACCTGCTCCGCGGGCAGCGTGACCCTGGCGAAGTACAGCAGCCGCCGCGTCCCGTCCGAGGTCACCAGCCGGGGCGTGATCGGGTCGTGCTCGGACGTCTTCCTGGCGTCGTCCACCCCGGCCAGCGCCACCGACCCGCCACCGGACGCGAGCAGTTTGCCGGTGTGCGCGTCGAGCAGGGCGCTGCCGAGGTCCGCCTTGTTCACGGCGGTCAGTGCTTTGAGCGTGCTCGCGGGTGTCGATGCGCTCGTCGCAGGGTAGGCGTCGGTCGTACGGCGGATCGTGCTCGCCTCGGCATCGATCGCGGTACGCACCGACAGTGCGGTGTCCGAGGCGATCTGCTGCTCCGAGTTCAGCGCGGCCGGCGGCACACGCTCGGAATGGACATCGCCGAGGCCGGTGACGGTCAGGGCGGCGACCACGAGGAGGAGCAGGACGAGCAGGACGATCGGCGGGCGCACTCCGCCGAGCAGCGGCATGTCGGCGCGGCGGCGGACTCGGTGTCGGCGCGGCGCCCGGGACTCGGTGGGCAGGGCAGCGGTTCCTCTCTCAATGGGCGCCTAGCGCAAAAAAGTTCGATAGGTCGAACTAGCACTCTAGTGTCACGCGATCACATCACCATCACATATTCGTACCGCCGTTGTGCGAATGGGGTGTCTTCTCGGCCACATCGAAGGGCGGACCCCGCACAGCGGAGCCCGCCCTTGGAACGCCCGGTCAGCGGACGAAGGAGATCTCCGAGTACTTCTTGTCGGGTCCGTCGAGCAGGGTGCTGTGCTGCTTGCGCAGCGTCTGGTCGAAGAACGCGGCGAGGTAGGTGCGCTGGATCGCGATCGCGCGGTTCGGGTCGATGGTGCCGTACTGCTGCTGGAGCTGGGCCTGCGAGAGCCCGAGCAGTCCCGCCTCCTGGTGGACCATCGCCTCGTTGTCGCTGAACGAGAGGTGCGCCGCGCCGTGGAGCTGGATGTCGACCCGGTAGCCCTTGAGGTGCGACCACAGGGTGCGCCAGGAGCTGTCGGTGTTGCGGTTGTGGGTGCCGGAGCTGAAGAGCATGAACGGGCGGTCCAGGTCCTTGCTCGGCGCCGTGCCGAAGAACTGTCCGTCCAGGTTGGCGCCGGCGGCGATGCGTTTGTCGAGCTGCATGGCGGTGTCGACCGCGGCACCGCCCAGCGACCAGCCGAACATGCCGATACGGGACATGTCCACGGCCTTCGTCAGACCGGTGGGGAGTGTGGCCTTTCCGGCGTCCGGGTTGCCGCCCTTGCTGAGCGTGCCGAGCTGGTCGATGACGTACTTGATGTCGGCCGCGCGCACCTTGAGCGTGTCGGAGGAGTGCGTGCCGGCCGGCATCCTGTTGGTCTCGACCCGGTTCCCGGGGAACTGCACCTCGTTGGCGTCGTGGGTGTGGTCGACGGTGACGACGAGGTAGCCGCGGCTGGCGAGGTCCTGGACGAGCGCGGTGCCCATCGCGCGGTCGGAGTGCAGCCCGGTCGAGAACAGCAGGACGGGCAGCTTGCCGAGATTGGTGTCCACCGGGGCGAGGACGTGGCCCGCGGTCGTCGGCAGGGTCACCCGCTGCGGCGACAGGCCGCGCGAGGCGAGGAAGTCGGCACCCGAGAGCGACGGCATCCACGGCGCCTGGTAGTGCCCGGAGGGGGAGGAGGTCGGGTACCAGAGCGAGACCATCAGCTCGCGCTTCGTGCCGGCCACGTACGGGTCCGTGCGCGACTTGTCGACCAGGTGCAGGCCGACCATGCCCACGCTGTGGCTTCCGGACGGCGCGGGAAGGGTGAGCTTGAGCGGGGACGAGTTCAGGGTGTTGGCCGAGAAGGTGGTGGGGCCGACGGCCTTGTACTGCCTTGGAGCCTCGTCGTTCTCGGGCGCCCAGGGCGCCTTCGGGTCGGGCGTGGCCTTGGGGGTCTCGGGCTTGCCGTGTGTCGTCTCGGCGGCCATCGCCGGCGTCGTCATCCCCGCACCCAAGGCGACGGCGATCGCACTGGCCGTGCTGACCGCGCTGGCGATCACTTTTCCTCGTTGCCGGGGGCGGCGGTGTTTCATGGAACCCCTCGTGGGTCAGTGATCGCGGAACAGGCGATCGACTGCCGCACACCGTACCGTCGTTGACGGGCCGACGAACCGGCGCACCCTTGTTTACGGCGCACTCGATCGAGCGGACGGCAGGTCCCGCTCTTCGTCTGCAAACACGGGACGGGAGCCTGGCCGGCCGACCGGAAACGCACCTCCCGCAACGATCCCCGCTGCCCGAGGTGCGCTCTGCCCGGTGGCCGTACCCAGGAATTTTGCGAACGCGACGTCACGACAGGCCCTGCGAACAGCGTTGCACGGCGTACGGAGCGGGATCGAATTCCTGCCGGGGCCGCTCGTCGTCGTGGGCCGTCCTCGGTCTCGCCGCGCCGAGGACCGGCCCGTTTGTTCGCCGGCGGTCTGATCCGGTGTTCGAGGCCTGGAGCAGCCGCCCCAACTCGTCCGGTATCAGCCGCTCGACGATCCCCGCCGCAACCGACACCCGACCGGCCACGTGAGTTGGCCGTCGGTGCGGGTGGGCAGGCCGGTGTTGCCTGATCGCGTCGACTGCGGAGTGCGCGGGGTACCGCCGTGCGACATGTGGCCGTCGCCGATGCCGAGCGCGGCCGGAGGCCGCTTCCGTGTTCGCGGGGAAGCGGCCTCCGGCATGTTGCGGGGTCCGTGTCCGGGCGCGGTGAGGCACGCCCGGCACCACCGGGGCGACCGGCCGACCCCCATCACGCCAGGGCGCGGCAGGCCGGTCCTCCGAGTGCCGCGGCGACACCACGGCCACCGCCGCGGCACTGGTCCCGCCCGACCGGGTGGACGGCCGGTGCCGAGTCGAACCAGGTCGGCGGGCGGCGGCCCGGTGCCGGAGCCTGGCACCCCGGTCGGGCCGGGTGTCCACCTCGCGAGATTGCACACAATCACCCGTGTCCATTCGTTGAGGTAGGGGCTATGGTGCCTGAACAGAGGCAATGAGGCCTCGATCGGCGATCCGAAGTTGTGTACAAGTCGGCGACGGTTGCTCGATGTGCGCGATGTGGGCGAGAGGTGGACATCCCATGGCTGACGACCAGCAGAGTGGCTCCCGGCATACGGCGGCGGCTGCCCAGGGGCCATTGGCGGGGGTACGGGTCGTAGAGACGGGCTCGCTCATCGCGGGGCCGTTCTGCGGACAGCTCCTCGGCGACTTCGGGGCCGAAGTGATCAAGGCCGAGGACCCCGGCAACGGTGACCCGATGCGGCAGTGGGGGAGCAACCTCCCGCAGGGTCTCTCCCTGACCTGGCCGATCATCGCCCGCAACAAGAAGTCGATCACGTGCGACCTGCGCAGGCCCGAGGGGCAGCGGCTGCTCCGGGACCTGCTCGCCACGGCCGACGTGTTCATCGAGAACTTCCGCCCGGGCACCCTGGAGCGATGGGGGCTCGGACCCGCCGAGCTCGCCGAGCTGAACCCCCGGCTCGTGGTCACCCGGGTCACCGGCTACGGCCAGGACGGGCCCTACTCCCGGCGTGCCGGATTCGGCTCCATCGGCGAGGCGATGGGCGGCCTGCGGTACATCACCGGGGAGCCCGACCGCGCGCCCAGCCGCACCGGCATCTCGATCGGCGACTCGCTGGCCGGCACGTTCGCCGCGCTCGGCACCGTGATGGCCCTGTTCTCCCGTGAGCACACCGGCCGGGGCCAGGTCGTCGACTCCGCGATCTACGAAGCCGTCCTCGCGATGATGGAGTCGATCCTGCCGGAATGGGAGCTGAGCGGCTCGCGGCGCGAGCGCACCGGGTCGATCCTGCCGGGCGTCTCGCCCAGCAACGTGTATCCGACCCGCGACGGCTCGTCCGTCCTCATCGCCGCCAACCGGGACACCGTGTTCAACCGGCTGGCCGAGCTGATGGACAGGCCGGAGTGGCAGACCGACGAGCGGTTCGGGACGCACGCGGCCCGCGGTGAGCACCAGGCCGAGCTCGACAAACTGGTGTCCGAGTGGACCCAGGAGCAGGACTCCGAAGCGCTGCTCGACCTGCTGCACGAGGCCGGGGTACCGGCCGGACTGACCTACACCGCGCAGGACATGTTCGCGGACCCGCACTTCGAGGCCAGGCGGACGATCGTCCGGCTGATGCACGACAAGCTCGGTTCGTTCCCGATGCAGAACGTCGCCCCCAGGCTGTCCGGGACCCCCGGCGCGGTGCAGACGCTCGGCCCGGAACTGGGACAGCACAACGACGAGGTGTACGGCGGAATCCTCGGCCTCGACGCCGCGGCCCGCGCCCTCCTGCACGAGCAGGGCGTCATCTAGTCAGCCGGCCGAAGTCCCGGGGCAAGGAAGAGGAGACACCCCGTGAGCGTCAGAATCTGTGAAGTGGGTCCGCGTGACGGACTCCAGAACGAGCCCGAACACCTGAGCCCACGGCAGCGAGCGGACTTCGTCGACCGGCTGTCCGCCACCGGCGTCGACCGCATAGAGATCGCCAGCTTCGTGAACCCCGCCCGGGTGCCGCAGATGGCCGGGGCGGAAGAGGTCTGCGCCGCGGTGGAACCCGCCGAGGGCGTCAGCCTCGCGGCACTCGTCCTCAACCGGCGCGGCTACACCCGGCTCGCGGAGACCCGGTGCGTGGAGGCCCGTATGGCCTTCTGCGTCACCGAGACCTTCAACGAGCGCAACCAGGGCCGCAGCGTCGAGCAGTCGATCGCGGAGGCGGCCGACATCGTCGCGGCGGCCCACGCGGACGGCCGCCGGGCCAGTGTCACGCTGGCCGCGTCGTTCGGCTGCCCCTTCGAGGGGACGGTCGACCCGGGCCGCGTACTGGCCATCGCCGAGCGGGTCGCCGCCACCGGCGCCGACGAACTCGTCTTCGCCGACACCATCGGCGTCGGGGTGCCCCACCAGGTGACCCGGCTGCTCACCGGTGCGGCAGGTCTTGGCATCCCGCTCGGCCTGCATCTGCACAACACGCGCAACACCGGCTACGCCAACGCCTACGCGGGGGTGGAAGCCGGCGTGTCGGTCCTGGACAGCTCCGTCGCGGGCATCGGCGGCTGCCCGTTCGCTCCGAAGGCGACCGGTAACATCGCCACCGAGGACCTCGTCTACCTGCTCGAAGGGCAGGGCGTGGACACCGGCATCGATCTCGACGCGCTGTTGTCCACCGCAGCGTGGATCACGGAGGTTCTCGGCAGGCCGCTGCCGGGGCAGTTGCTGCGTGCCGGACGGTTCCCCGCGCCCGCGCGATGACCCGCGGGGACGGTCGCGCGGCGGTAGCGGGTCGCGCCCTGATCATGGTGCCGTACCGGGAGCAGAAACGATGACGAAGCCGTCGGTGAGGGTCTACGAGGACCTCCGCAGGAGCATCCTGACCGGAGCCCACCCGTCCGGCGCGTGGCTGCGCGAGGAGAACATCGCGACCACCTACGAGGTGAGCCGCACTCCCGTACGCGACGCGCTGCGCCGGTTGCAGGCCGACGGGCTCATCACCCTGCACCCCAACCGCGGCGCGCAGGTGACCGGATTCGACGCCGCCGATCTCGACGACATCTTCAGTCTGCGGGCGCTGCTTGAGGGCTACGCAGCGCGCCGCGCCGCCGAGCGCGACGGTTCGGAGGCCGAGCGCGAGGAACTGCGGGCGCTGTGCGACGCCATGGACGAGGCGGCGCGCGCCGGTGGCGACGACGCCGACGACCGCATCACCGAACTCAACATGCGGTTCCATCGCGCGCTGCACCGGGCGGCAGGGAACGCGCTGCTCCCCGGGATCCTGTCCGGGGTCATCGAGATCTCCCTCGTACGGCACACGTTCCACAACTACTCCCCGGAGGAGATGGCGCGCAGCCTGCGCCAGCACCGGGAACTGGTCGACGCGCTCACCGCCCGCGACGGGACGTGGGCGCAGTCGGTCATGACGGCGCACGTGCTGTCCGCGCGGGCGTCCCTGAGCCGGTACAGGGCCGACCAGCAGTCCGGGGAATGACCGGGTAGGCCCGGTCCCTCCGCGGACGGACCGGGAGCGTCCGCCGGGCGCGCTCGCGGGGTGAGGCCGCCGGGTGAGGCCGTCGGGCGGGACTGTCGGACGGCCCGCGGCAGGTCCCGGGTCCCGTTCCGGTCACCCCTTGCCCGGCAGGGTCGAGGGGTGGGTCCGGCACGCCGTTTTGAGGGCGGTGCCGGCGCTCGTACGAGCCGTGGACCAGCGGATTTCACCACCACGGCCGGCGCCGCGCGACGTCGTGCAGGACCGCCTCGATCAGTCCCGCGGCGGTCCCGCGGCAGAAGTGATTCAGGTCTGTACGAACCGGAGGGCGCTGTGCTTTCATGCCTGTACCGACCGGACGGTACAACGAGGTACGACGACTGGAGGTGGACATGAGCGGGCCTCTCGACGGGGTGCGGGTGGTGGAGATCGCCGGGGTCGGCCCGGCTCCGTTCGCCGCGATGCTGCTGGCGGACATGGGCGCCGAGGTGGTCCGGGTGGACCGGGTGGCCGCGATCGAGCAGTCGCCCGGGATGGACGCCCCCCGGTTCCGGATCCCCGAGCGCAGCCGCCGCTCCGTGGCCGTGGACCTGAAGTCCCCCGAGGGCGCGGAGATCGTGCTCCGGCTGGCCGGGACCGCCGACGCCGTGATCGAGGGCTTCCGCCCGGGTGTCGCCGAACGTCTCGGCATCGGACCGGACGAGTGCCGCGCCCGCAACCCGCGCCTGGTGTACGGCCGGATGACGGGCTGGGGGCAGCGGGGCCCACTCTCGGACCGTGCCGGTCACGACATCAACTTCATCTCCGTCGCGGGAGCGCTGCATCCCATCGGACTCGCCGGGCAGCCGCCGGTACCGCCGGTGAACCTGGTCGGCGAGGGCGGCGGCGGGATGCTGCTGGCCTTCGGGATCGTCTGCGCGCTGCTGGAGGCCCGGCAGTCCGGAACCGGGCAGGTCGTGGACGCGGGCATCGTCGACGGAGCCGCTCTGCTGCTGTCGTCGGTGCTCGGGATGCGCGCCGCCGGCACCTGGAACACGGAACGCGGCACCAACACCCTCGACTCGGGCTCGCCCTTCTACGGCACCTACCGCTGCGCCGACGGCGAGTACGTGGCCGTCGGCGCGGCCGAGCGGTACTTCTTCGACCGTCTCCTGGGCGCGCTCGGCGTCGCCGACGACCCGAGGGCGGCCGGGGACCGGCTGGACCGCGGGCGCTGGGATGCGATGAAGGAGTGCATCGCCGAGGCGTTCGCCGCCAGGTCGCGTGCCGAATGGATGGCGGTGTTCGACGATGTCGACGCCTGCGTCACCCCGGTCCTCTCGCTCGACGAGGTCGCGGGCCACCCGCACAACCGTGCGCGCGGCACGTTCCTCGACATCGAAGGGGTGGTGCACCCCGCCGCCGCCCCCCGCTTCAGCCGTACCCGGCCCGCGGCACCGAGACCGCCCGGCGCGCCGGGCCGGGACTCCGCCGACGTGCTGCGCGCGGCGGGCTACAGCCACCAGCAGATCACCGGATTCGTCGAGAGGCGCGTGGTCGCGTTCCCGGACCGCACCGCCACCTCGGTCATCGACCGCACAGGAGGAAGAACGCCATGCTGATCAGTGACGTGCTGCGTCGCAACGCGATGCGGACACCGGAAAAGAACGCGCTTGTCATGGCGGACGGTTCGGGCTCCCGCACCTATGCCGAGCTGTACGAGAGGGCGATGCGCCTCGCGAACGCGCTCCTCGGCATCGCCTCGCGGGGCGACCGGATCGCGATCCTGTCCGAGAACAACCCCGAGTACGTCGAGGCGTACTACGGCGTCCCCGCCGTGGGCATGGCGCTGACCATGCTCAACTACCGCCTGCACCCGAAGGAATGGGTGTGGATCCTCAACAACTCCGGTGCCAGGGTCGTCCTGGTCCAGGAGCAGTATCTGGAGGCGCTCACCGAACACCGCGCCGATCTGGAGACGGTCGAGCACATCGTCGTCATCGGTGAGTCCCGGCCCGGCGTGCGCGGCTACGAGGACCTCGTGGCCGAGGGCCGGCCGACCGAGCCCGAGGTGCGGGTCACCGACGACGAGGTCGCCTGGCTGCTCTACACCAGCGGCACCACCGGATTCCCCAAGGGCGCCCAGCTCACCCACCGCAACATCAACACCGCGCTGGTCCAGTCGGTGCTCGCCTACGAGCCGACGGCGGAGACCAGCTTCCTCAACGCGATGCCGCTGTGCCACGTCGCCGGGTACCTCACGCCGATGCACCAGTTCAACGGCGGTTCGGTGCTGATGATGTCCGGCTGGGACCCGGAGCAGTGGATGCGGCTGGTCCAGGACCACCGGGTCACCAGCGGCGGTTTCGCCCCGACGATGATGACGATGCTCCTCGCCCACCCGAAGATCGACGAGTACGACCTGAGCAGCCTGGAGTGGATGGGCTACGGCGCCTCCAAGATCCCCGTCGACGTGCTGCGCCGCACGATCGAGCGGTTCGGACCGATCGTGTACGCGGGTATGGGCATGACCGAGCTGGGCGGGAACATGCTGACCCTCGACAAGGCGGCCCACATCCGGGCCGTGAACGGCGAGGAGCACCTGCTCGACGCGGTCGGCAAGCCGATGGCCCTGGTGGACGTGCGCGTGGTGCGGCCCGACGGCGAGGACTGCGAGATCGGCGAGATCGGCGAGATCGTCGTCCAGGGCGACCAGGTCACCGTCGGGTACCACGGCAATCCGCGGGCGACCGAAGAAGCCTGGTCCGGGGGCTGGTTCCACACCGGTGACCTCGCCCGCAAGGACGAGGAGGGCTTCCTCTACATCGTCGACCGGGCCAAGGACATGATCATCTCCGGTGGCGAGAACGTCTACTCCAGCGAGGTCGAGAACGCCCTCTACGAGCACCCCGCGGTCGCCGAGGCGGCGGTCATCGGCCTGCCGGACCCGGTGTGGGGCGAGAAGGTGGCCGCCGTGGTGGTCCGCAGGGAGGGCCAGGAGGTCTCGGAGGACGACATCGTGGCGCAGTGCAGGAGCCGGCTCGCCTCGTACAAGCAGCCGCGCGCGGTGTTCTTCGCGGACGCCCTGCCGAAGACGGTCAGCGGCAAGATCCGCAAGAACGACCTGCGGGACCGGTTCGGCACCGGGGAGTGACGTCCGTGGCGGGGGAGTCGCCCCACGAGGGGTGATCCTCGCTCCGGCGGCGGCCCGAGGGCACGGGCCCCGGGCCGGACGGCGAAACCAGCAACGCGTTCACCAGGAACTGCACCGAAAGGACGGTTGGCCATGGAAAGAACCGAGGAGCCCGCACAGGCCGGTCAGGACATACCGCCGCCGCGCAGGGCCCTCTCGCGCCGGTCGCTGATCGGACGGATGACCGCGGTGACCGCGGGTGCCTCGGGCGCCGCGGTGCTCGGCCCGGTCGGCGCGGCCACCGCCGCGGACGGCAGGGGAGGCGGGCCGGGCGGGAGCCGGAAGCCGAAGGCGACCGTCGTGGCCACCGGGCTGAAGTTCCCCGAGGGGCCCCTCGCGCTCCCGAACGGTGACGTGCTCGTCGTCGAGGTGCTGCGCGGGACGCTGACGCGGATCACCCCGGACGGCACCGTGTCGGTGGTGGCCGAGCTGGGCGGCGGCCCCAACGGCGCGGCCCTGGGCCCCGACGGCCGGGTCTACGTCACCGACAACGGCGGCCTGAACGGTTTCGACGTGGGCGGGTTCACCTTCGCCGGCGGCACCCCCGCCGGCTACGTCACCGGCAGCATCCAGGCGGTCGACCTCGCCGACGGGTCGGTGGAGACGCTCTACACCGAGGCCGGCGGGCAGCCGTTGCGCGGTCCTGACGACCTGGTCTTCGACGCCCACGGCGGCTTCTACTTCACCGACTACGGCAAGACCGGCGCGACCTCCGTCGACCGGGGGCGGCTGTTCTACGCCACCGCCGACGGCACCTCGATCCGGAAGGTGGCCGACGGGATGGACGGCCCCAACGGCATCGGGCTCTCGCCGGACGGCAAGCGGCTGTACGTCAGCGAGACGTACACCGCGCGGGTCTGGTGGTGGGAGGTCACGGCCCCCGGAGTGATCAAGGGCGGTCTCTCGCTGGGCGGTTCGGGCGGCGGCAACTTCCTGTACACCGCGCCCGACTACACGAACTTCGACTCGCTCGCCGTCGAGGCCGGAGGCAACGTCTGCGTGGCGTCGATGATCCACGCCGGCATCTCGGTGGTGAGCCCGAAGGGCCACCTCGTGGAGTTCGTCGACATCAATGTCGGCGGCGACCCGGGCATATCCAACATCTGCTTTGGAGGAAAACACCTGACCACCGCGTACATCACCGCCTCCAGCACCGGAAAGCTGCTGAAGGTGGAGTGGCCGCGGCGGGGCCTGGCACTGAACTGAAGGCCCGTCGGAACAAACGTAAAAAGTCAGCTGCAAAGAACATCCCGGGAAGGGAAAGCAAATGAATGTCACCACTCTTGCCACCGGACTGAAGTTCCCCGAGGGGCCGGTCGCGCTCCCGAACGGTGACGTGCTCGTCGTCGAGGTCCTGGGCGGGAAGCTGACGCGGATCACTCCGGACGGCACCGTGTCGGTGGTGGCCGAGCTGGGCGGCGGTCCCAACGGCGCGGCCCTCGGCCCCGACGGCCGGGTCTACGTCACCAACAACGGCGGCATGATGGGCTTCGAGGTCGCCGGCTTCACCTGGGCCGTCGGCATCGCGCCCGACTACGTCACCGGCAGCATCCAGGCGGTCGACCTCACGGACGGTTCCGTGGAGACCCTCTACACCGAGTGCGACGGGCAGCAACTGCGCAGCGCCAGCGACCTGGTCTTCGACGCCCACGGCGGGATGTACTTCACCGACTACGGCAAGAGCGACGGGGTCACCGGCGACAAGGGCCGGCTCTTCTACGCGACCGCCGACGGGACCTCGATCAAGCTGCTCACCGGTGGGATGGACGGCCCCAACGGTATCGGCCTCTCGCCCGACGGCACGCGGCTGTACGTCAACGAGACCTTCACCGCGCGCGTGTGGTGGTGGGAGGTCACCGCGCCGGGCGAGATCAAGGGCGGCCTGTCCATGGGCGGCTCCGGCGGCGGCAACTTCCTGTACACCGCCCCCGACTACACGAACTTCGACGGGCTCGGCATCGAGGCCGACGGCAACCTCTGCGTGGCGTCGATGGTCCACACCGGCATCTCCGTGGTCAGCCCGGAGGGCGAACTGGTGGAGTTCGTCGACATCCACGTCGACAACGACCCGGGCCTGACCAACATCTGCTGGGGCGGCGAGGGCCTGCGGACCGCCTACATGACCATGGCCAGCACCGGACAGCTCATCAAGGTGGACTGGCCGCGCCCCGGTCTGGCCCTCAACTACGGCCCCACCGGCGAGCCGGAGGGTGAGCGGGCATGAGCGCGGGCGTCTCCGCGCTCGCCGACCGGTTCTTCGCAGCGGTCTCCCATGGGGACCTCGCGGAACTGGAGGCGCTGTACAGCCCGGACGTGACCGTCTGGCACAACTACGACGACGTCGACCAGACGCGCGTGGAAAGCCTGCGGCTGCTCTCCTGGCTCGCCGCGAAGGCCGGCCCGCTGCGTTATGCGGACGTGCGGCGGACGGTCCTGGACGACGGGTTCGTACAGCAGCACGTCGTCGAACTCGGCGGGCGGTGCGAAGGAATCCGTATGCCCGCCATGCTCAGGGTCTTCTGCGACGACCGGCACATCCGCCGGATCGAGGAATACGTGGACCCGAGCCCGCTGAACATACGGCTGGCGGCGACGGCGGCACCTTGACCGGAACGCCGACCGTGGTGTGCCGAACGGCACGGTCGGCCCTGACAGCCCACCATTGACGGGAACACCTGGCCAGATTACTGTACCGATCAGTCGGTACGGTGATTCGGTGCCGGGGCGCCGGATGCCAGAACATCCGGCGCCCCGGACGAAGACGGGAGCGGTAAGTGGAGTCATTCACCCACCTGCGGAAAGGCACGACGCCCCGCAGGATCCACGCGGACCTCGAAGGTCTCAAGGACGACGAGCTCGGCCGTGGCGGGTTCGAGGGCCGCACGGCGCACCTCTACCGACGTCACGACCCCACCCAGTACCGCAGCGAGGGTCCGCTGACCGGCGTCGACATCGCCGCGAGCGCGCTGACCCCCACGGACAGGGACGACCCGAGCGGCGCGCCGCTGCTGATGTTCAGCAACGCCGACTGCCGGATCTCGCTGAGCATGCGCAACGCCCCCGCGCCGTTCTACGTGCGCAACGTCGACGGCGACGAGCTGCACTTCGTGCACCAGGGCACCGGAACCTTCGTCACCGAGTTCGGCTCGCTGGCCTACCGCCCCGGTGACTACGTCTACCTTCCCAAGGCGACGACCTACCGCCAGGTCCCCGACGAGGGCGGAAGCTGCGTCCTGGTCGTCGAGGCGGTGGACGAGTTCCGCGTCCCGCCGGCGGGCGTCCTCGGCCGGCACTTCCCGTTCGACAGCGCGCTCGTCGTGGTCCCCGAGGCCGCCGTGGTCGAGGACGACGGCCGCGACGAGTACGAGGTCCGGCTGTACCACTCCGGTCGGCACACCTCGATCTTCTACCCGCACGACCCGTGCGACGCCGAAGGCTGGCGGGGCGACAACTTCCCCTTCACCTTCAACATCGACGACTACAACGTGATCACCTCGGAGAGCGTGCACCTGCCGCCCACCGTGCACCTGTTCATGCAGGCCACCGGCGTGTACGTGATGAACTTCCTGCCCAGGGTCGCCGAGGGCGTGCCCGGGACCGAGCGCTACCCGTGGTACCACCGCAACGTCGACTTCGACGAGATCGCCTTCTTCCACGGAGGCAACGTCTTCGGGATCGACCTGCCGCCGGGCATCGTCTCGCACGCCCCCCAGGGCACGCACCACGGAGCCCCGGAGAAGGCCCGCGAACGCTCCCGGCGCCGCTTCGACCGGGACACCCGGGTCGAATGGAAGATCATCGCCGTCGACACCCGGCGGCGGCTGGTGCCCAGCGAGGCGGTCCTCACCGCGGCGGCCGAAGCCGGCGCCGCAGACCCGGAGATCCAGATATGAGCACGGAAGCCAAGAAGCACGCGTACGACCGCATCCCCTACCTGGTGATGTTCGAGGACACCTCGGCCTACCGCGACACGTACGGCGGGCCGAGCGCGATGGTCGCCCTGGAGAGCTACCTCCTCAAGCCCAAGGAGGTGGAGTCCGACACCGTCATCGTGTTCATGCACCCGATCGGCGGCGGCGCCTACCTGCCGATGATGAACGCCCTGGCCAGGGCCGGCCACCACGTCATCTACTGCGGCAGCCGCTACCGGGGCGTCGACAACGCCCTGATCATGGAGAAGGTGGTCCAGGACCTCGGGGCCTGCGTCCGCGACGCCCGCGACCGGCTCGGCTACGCCAAGGTCGTGCTGGCCGGCTGGAGCGGCGGCGGCTCGCTGTCGCTGTACTACCAGCAGCAGGCGCAGAACCCGACGGTCACGGCCACCCCGGCCGGCGACGCCCCGGACCTCACCCGCTGCGACCTGCCTCCGGCCGACGGCATCATGCTGCTCGCCGCGCACGTCAGCCGGCACGGCACCATGACCGAGTGGCTGGACGCCTCGATCCTGGACGAGACCGACCCGGACGTCCGCGACCGCGAACTCGACCTGTACGACCCGGAGAACCCGAACCAGCCGCCGTACACAGCGGAGTTCATCGAGCGCTACCGGGCCGCGCAGATCGCCCGCAACCGCAGGATCACCGCCTGGGTGAAGACGCAGCTCGCCGAACTGCGCGAGTCCGGACGCGAGTTGGAGGAGCGCGGCTTCGTGGTGCACGGCACGATGGCCGACCCGCGCTGGCTCGACCCCGCCGTCGACCCCAGCGACCGCGCCCCGGGCTGCTACCTGGGCGACCCCAAGGTCGTCAACAACGGCCCTGTAGGCCTGGCCCGGTTCAACACACTGCGCGGCTGGCTCTCCCAGTGGAGCTACGACGACGCCAACGGAGACGGCGTGAAGTGCGCCGCCGACCTGAAGGTCCCCGCGCTGGTGATCGGCAACAGCGCCGACGACGCCTGCACCCCGAGCCACACCCAGCGCCTCTTCGACGCGGTCGGCCACCCGGACAAGACCCTGCACGTGGTCAAGGGCGCCACGCACTACTACGCGGGACCCGACCAGCGCCCCCAGCTGGCCGAAGCCATCGGCGTCATCACCGGCTGGATGGCCGAGCGCGGCTTCGCCCCGTCCGCCTGACCGCCGCAGCCGTCAGCCCCGTACCCGACCGACGTACCCCACCGACCGCGCACCCCTCGTGTCCCGGTCGTCCCCGAGAAGGTTTCCCATGCCCGAAGCAGTAATCGTCGAAGCGGTCCGTACCGCCTCCGGCAAGCGTCACGGCTCCCTGTCCGGCTGGCACCCCGCCGAGCTCGCGGCCCGGACGCTGATCGCGCTCCAGGAGCGCTCCGGCATCGACCCCGCCATCATCGATGACGTGATCATGGGCTGCGTGACCCAGAACGGTCCCCAGAGCACCAACGTCGGCCGGACGGCCGTCCTGGCCGCGGGCTGGCCCGAGACCGTGCCCGCCACGACCATCGACCGGCAGTGCGGCTCCTCCCAGCAGGCCGTCCACTTCGCCGCACAGGCGATCATGGCCGGGACCTGCGACGTGGTCGTCGCGGCCGGTCTGGAGTGCATGTCGACCGTGCCGATGTTCTCCAACGCTCCCGGCGGCGACATCCGCGCCGTGTACGGCGAGGCGGCGCACCAGCGCTACGCCGACCGCGAGGCGTACGGAGCCAGCGGTCTCGTCCCGCAGGGCATCTCCGCCGAACTGGTCGTCGACCGGTGGAAGCTCACCCGCGAGGAACTGGACGCCTACGGCCTGCGGAGCCACCAGCGCGCCGCCGCCGCCCGGGACGAGGGACGCTTCGACCGGGAGATCGTCCCCGTGCCCCGCAAGGTGCGCGACCGCGAGACCGGCGAGGTCACCGAGCCCGGCGACACCCTGCTCGCCGACGAGTGCATCCGCGACACGTCCCCCGAAGCACTGGCCGGCCTCAAGCCGTCCTTCATCCCCGAGGGCCGGGTGACCGCCGGAAACTCCTCGCAGATCGTCGACGGTGCCGCCGCCGTCCTGATCATGAGCGCGGACAAGGCACGCGAGCTGGGCCTGCGCCCCCGCGCGGTCATCCGCCACATGGCCGTGACCGGCTCGGACCCGGTGGAGATGCTGACCGGCCCGATCCCGGCGACCCAGCGGGTCCTCGCGCGGTCCGGCATGAGCCTCGACGACATCGACCTCTTCGAGGTCAACGAGGCCTTCGCCTCGGTCGTCCTCGCCTGGCAGCGCGAACTGGGCGCCGACCCGGCCAAGGTCAACGTCAACGGCGGCGGCATCTCGCTGGGCCACCCGCTCGGCGCCTCGGGCGCCAAGCTGATGGTCACCCTGCTGCACGAACTGGAGCGCACCGGCGGCCGGTTCGGCCTCCAGACCATGTGCGAGGGCGGCGGCATGGCCAACGCCACGGTCATCGAGAGGCTGTCGTGACCCCGGGGGCCCACGTCATCGACCTGAGCGGCAAGGTCGCCGTGGTGACCGGGGCCTCCAGCGGACTCGGGCGCCGGTTCGCCCTGACGCTGGCCGCGGCCGGTGCCACCGTGGTCGCGGGGGCCCGCCGCACCGACCTCCTGGAGTCACTGGCCGCCGAGCACGACGGCATCGTGGCCCACCGGTGCGACATCACCGACGAGGACGACTGCGCGGCCCTGATCGCCCGCGCCGAACAGCTCGGCGGCGTGGACATCCTGGTCAACAACGCCGGCTGGGCCGACGCCCTGCCCGCCGTGGATCAGCCGCTCGCCTCGTTCCGCAAGACCCTCGACATCGACGTGACCGCGCTGTTCCAGCTCAGCGTGCTCGCCGCGAAGTCCATGACGGAGCGCGGTGGCGGGGCGATCGTCAACATCGCCTCCGTCCTCGGGCTCGTCGCCTCGGCCCCCGTCCCCCAGTCGGCCTACGGCGCCGCGAAGGGCGCGGTCATCAGCCTCACCCGGCACCTGGCCGCCGAATGGGCCCCTTCCGGGGTACGCGTCAACGCCATCGCGCCGGGCTGGTTCCCCAGCGAACTGACCGCCGAGATGCTGGCCGACGAGTCCGCGAGCCGCTGGATCGCACGCAACACCCCCATGGGCCGGCCGGGCCGGCCCGAAGAACTCGACGGAGCCCTGCTGCTGCTGGCCGGACCCGGCGGCAGCTTCATCACCGGACAGACCCTCGCGGTCGACGGCGGATGGACCGCACGATGAGAGAGGAGGCACGCGATGGCTGTGCACCGTGATCTGTTCGACGAGACCCACGACGACTTCCGCAGCAGTTTCCGGGCCTTCGTCCAGGCCGAGATCGTCCCGAACCACGAGAAGTGGGAGGCGGCGGGCCGGGTCGACAAGTCCATGTTCCTGGCCGCCGGAGCCCAGGGCTTCCTGGGCATGGCCGTCCCGGAGGAGTACGGCGGCCTCGGCGTCGACGACTTCCGCTACAACGTGATCATCTCCGAGGAGCTTCAGCGGGCCAACGTCATCGGCTCGGGCATGTGCATCACGCTCCACAACGACATCGTGCTGCCCTATCTGCTCAGCGCCACCAACGAGGAGCAGCGGGCCCGCTGGCTGCCGGGCTTCGTCACCGGCGAGATCATGGGCGCGATCTCGATGACCGAGCCCGGCGCCGGATCGGACCTGGCCTCCGTCCGTACGACCGCGATCCGCGACGGTGACCACTACGTCGTCAACGGCTCCAAGACGTTCGTCACCAACGGCCTCAACTGCGACCTGGTCGTCGTGGCCGCCAAGACCGACCCCGAGGAGCGCCACCGCGGCCTCAGCCTGATCGTCGTGGAGGACGCCACCCCCGGCTTCAGCCGCGGACGCCACCTGCGCAAGATCGGGCTGAAGAGCCAGGACACCGCGGAGCTGTTCTTCGACGAGGCCCGGGTGCCGGCCGCGAACCTGCTCGGCGAGCCGGGGACGGGCTTCGCCACCTTGATGGCGAACCTGGCCCAGGAGCGCCTGGCGCTGTCGGTCTCGGCGATCACCGGTGCCCGTGCCGTCCTGGACTGGACGATGGACTACTGCCGGGAGCGCGAGGCCTTCGGACAGCGGCTGTCCTCCTTCCAGAACACCAAGTTCGAGCTGGCCGAGATGCTCACCGCCACCGAGGTCGCCCAGGTCTACGTGGACTACCTCGTCCGCCGTCACCTGGCCGGCGAACTGGACGCCGAGGACGCGGCCAAGGCCAAGTGGTGGACGACCGATCTCCAGCAGGACGTCGTCAACCGCTGCCTCCAACTGCACGGCGGCTACGGCTTCATGGAGGAGTACCCGGTCGCCAGGGCCTTCCTGGACGCACGGGTGCAGACCATCTACGCCGGGACCAACGAGATCATGAAGGAGATCATCGGCCGGTCCATCGACGCACCCGACAAGCGGGCCCGCCGATGAGCGTCGACTGCGAGACACGGGACGGCGTCGCCACCATCACCCTGAACCGGCCCGGCAAGCTCAACGCCATGACCGACACGATGTGGAGCGCGCTGGAGGCCCTGCTCGCCGGGCTGACGGCCGACCCCGCCACCCGCGCGGTGGTGGTCACCGGAGCCGACGGGGCGTTCTGCGGCGGCTCGGACGTCGAGGGACTGCTCGACGACCTCGACGCGCTGCCCGACCGGATCAGGGTCTCCAACCGCTGTGTCCTCGCCCTGCACGAGGCACCGTTCCCGACCATCGCGATGGTCGACGGGATCGCCGCGGGCGCGGGCGTCAACCTCGCGCTGGCCTGCGACTTCGTGATGGCCAGCGACCGGTCCCGCTTCCTTCAGCTGTTCATCCGGCGCGGACTGTCCCTGGACAGCGGCGGCAGCTGGCTGCTGCCCCGACTGGTGGGGGAGCGCAGGGCGCGTCAACTGGCCTTCCTCGGCGACTCGTTGGACGCCGCCACCGCGCTGGACTGGGGAATGATCACCTCCGTGGCGCCGCCGGAGGAACTGGCCGCCGAGGTGGACGCCCTCACCGGCCGCCTTCGCAAGCTCTCGCCCTCGGCGCTGGCCGGCACCAAGTCGCTGCTCAACAACGCCTGGCAGACCTCGCTCGCCGAGGCACTCGAAGCCGAGATCGACAACCAGGTCGCGGTGATCGCCTCCCCCGAAGCACAGGCGGCCATCGCCGCCTTCGTCCGCAAACGCTGACCGGACACCGGCCGGGCACGAGCCCGCCCGCACCCCGCACCGCACACGAACCAAGGAGTCAACGATGGAACTGGCAGGCAGCTCGGCGATCGTCACCGGCGGAGGCTCCGGCCTTGGAGAGGCCACCAGCCGCCTCCTCGCCGCCAAGGGACTCAAGGTGACCGTCCTCGACCTCGACGAGGTCGGCGGCAAGCGGGTCGCCAAGGACATCGGCGGCCGGTTCATCGCCGCGAACGTCACCGACCCCGACCAGGTCATCGCCGCCGTCGACGCCGCCGTGTCCGACGCCCCGCTGCGCGTCGTCGTCAACTGCGCGGGCATCCCGAGCCTCGCCCGCACCGTCGGCAAGGACGGCTCGTACGGCTCGGCCCACGACCTCGACGCGTTCCGCAAGGTCGTCGAGGTCAACCTGATCGGCACCTTCAACGTCGTCCGCCTCGCCGCGACCGCGATGTCCCACAACGAGCCCGACGCCGACGGCGCGCGCGGCGCGATCGTCAACACGACGTCGGTGGCGGCCTTCGACGGACAGATCGGCCAGGTCGCCTACAGCGCCTCCAAGGGCGGCGTCGTCGGACTCACCCTGCCGCTGGCCCGTGACCTCGGGGTCGTAGGCGTCCGCGTGAACACCATCGCGCCCGGACTGATCGAGACGCCGATCTACGACACGGTCCCGAACCCGGCCGAGTTCAAGGCCAAGCTCGCCAAGGACGTCGTCTTCCCGCGCCGGCTCGGCCAGGCCGAGGAGTTCGCCAGCCTCGCGTGGGAGCTGCTGTCCAACAGCTACATGAACGGTGAGGTGATCCGGATCGACGGGGGCGTCCGCCTTCCCCCCAAGTGAACGACGCACCGCCCTGCCCGTCCGCTGCTGTCAGGAATGAAGCCCATGAGCAATTCAGGATCACAACTCCGCGCCGCCATGCGGGAGTTCGTCGACGGTGAGGTCATCCCCGCCGAACGAGCCCTGGACGCGGGCGGCGACACCGCCGCCGTCGCGCTGGGGCGCCTGCAGGCGAGCGCCAAGGAAAAGGGCCTGTGGGCGCTGGGCCACCCCGCCGAGATCGGCGGCGGCGGTCTGCCGTTCTACGAGTTCGCGCTGGTCAACGAGATCATCGGCCGCTCCAAGTACGGACAGCTCGCGGCGGGCACGCTGTCGATGCAGGACGCGATCATGCTCCACCGCTTCGCCAGTGAGGAGCAGAAGCAGCGCTGGCTGCTTCCGCTGGTGGCGGGGGACATCACCCCGAGCACCGGGATGACCGAGCCGGAGGTCGCCGGATCGGACCCGACGCTCATCCAGGCCACCGCCCGGCTCGACGGCGACGAGTGGGTCATCGACGCCCACAAGTGGTTCACCACCGGCGGCTCCAACGCGGCGTTCACCACGGTCTACGCCCGCACCGAGCCGGACGACGTCAAGGCCCACCAGGCCCTGTCCGCCATCGTCGTGCCCGCCGGCACCCCCGGCTTCGAGGTCGTCCGCGTCCTGAAGACCATGGGCTCCACCGGCGGGGACCACTGCGAGATCCGCCTCACCGGGGTCCGCGTCCCCTACGAGAACCTGCTCGGCGAGCGCGGCGGCGGATTCGCCGTCGGCCAGATCCGCCTCGGCCCCGGCCGGATCTTCCACGCCATGCGCTGGCTCGGCCAGGCCCAGCGCGCCTTCGAGCTGATGGTCGAACGCGCCAACACCCGCTACGCCCACGGCTCGCTGCTCTCCCAGAAGGGCGAGATCCAGCGCTACGTCGCGGAGTCCGCCGCCGAGATCCACGCGGCACGGCTGATGGTCCTGGACGCGGCGAAGCAGTTCGACCGCGACGGACAGGCCCGCATCCAGATCAGCATCGTCAAGTTCTGGGCCGCGCAGATGCTCCACAACGTCATCGACCGCGCGATCCAGGTCCACGGCGCCCTCGGCGTCACCGACGACACGCCCCTCGAAGGGATGTACCGCGAGGCGCGTTTCGCCCGCATCTACGACGGCCCGGACGAGGTCCACCGGATGGTCGTCGCGCGACGACTGCTGGCCGACCCCTCCCGCGCCCCCTGGCTCCAGGACGGTCTCGATGACTGACCAGGAGGAGATCGAGACGCGCCTGACCGCCGCCTGGGGCGCCCCGGTGACGGCCACCGTCCCCAGCGCCCTGCCCGGCGGAGCCAGCCGGCAGACCATGCGCTTCACCGCCGAGGTCGCGGGCCGCTCCCGCGACCTGGTGCTGCGACGCGACCTGTCGGGCCCGGCCGGTGCCGCGACCATGGACCTGGAGGCCAAGGTCATGGCCGCCGCCGCCGCGGCCGGGGTGCCGGTCCCGGAGCTGGTGGACAGCGGGGCGTCGCTCGGCGGCAACCCCTACATCGTGATGAGCCATGTGGCGGGCGAGGTGATCCCCCGCCGCCTGCTGCGCGAGGACGCCTACGCCACGGCACGGGAGACCCTCGCGGCACAGTTCGGCGCCATCGCCGCGCGGATCCACACGATGTCCCCCGACACCCTCGGCGGGCTCGACCGGCAGGCCCCGATCGCGGCGCTGCGCGCCCTGGCCGAACGCTGGGACTCGCCCCGCCCTTCGGTCGAACTCGGCATCCGCTGGCTGGAGGACCACCCCGTTCCCGCCGTCACCGACACCGTCGTCCACGGAGACCTGCGCAACGGCAACGCCATCGTCGGTCCCGAGGGCATCCGCGCGGTCCTGGACTGGGAACTGGTCCACCGCGGGGACCCCGTCGAGGACCTCGGATGGCTCTGCGTGAAGGCATGGCGCTTCGGTTCGGCCCTGCCGGTCGGCGGGTTCGGCACCCGCGCACAGCTCCTCGACGGATACGAGCAGGTGGCCGGCTGGCGCCCGACCGACGCGCAACTGCGCTGGTGGGAGGTCTACAGCACGATCCGCTGGGTGCTGATCTGCCGTCAGCAGGCCGCCGTACACCTGGAGGGCGAACAGGACTCGCTCGAACACGCGGTGATCGGCCGCCGGGTGTGCGAAGCGGAGTTCGACCTGCTGCTCGCACTCGGGCTGACCCGGCCGGAGAAGGCCGAGGACAGGCTGGCAGCCGTCGACGCCGCGGAGTCCGAGACGGTCGGCACGGGCGCCGCGCCCCACGACGCACCGGACGCCGACCACCTGCTCGCCGTGGTCGAGCGCACCCTCGCCCGCGGTGAGCTCGGTTCGCAGGGCGGCGGCAGCTACCTCGCCAGGGTCGCGGCCAACGCCCTGCGGATCGTACGGCGGGAGCTCCTGCTCTCGGCCGAGGTCACCGAGCGGCATCGCGAGCGGCTGGACGGCCTCGGGTTCGCGACGGAGCGGGACCTCGCCGAAGCCCTGCGCTCCGGCGCCGTGACACCTGTGAACCCCCGCGTGGTTCAAGCCGTCGTCGGGACGGTGCGGGACAAGCTGCTCGTGGCCAACCCGGCGTATCTCGGCCGGCCCGACGCCCCGGAAGAGGGCTGACAGCGAGGGCACCGGCGCCCGCGAGTGGGCGCGACGACCCTCGGTAGTCTCTACCTCCCCCGGCAACCTTCTCGAGAACGGCAGGTCAATGGCCCCCAAGTCACCTCAGAAAGCTCGGATTCTGCGTGCGGCGGCGGAGTTGTTCGCCGAGCACGGCTACCACGGCACCGGGATGGCCCAACTCGAGGCGGCTGTAGGGCTCCAGAGAGGCGCGCTATACCACCACATCGGGAACAAGGAAGCACTGCTCTTCGAGATCAGCGCCTCCCAGTTGCGCGTCATGGTCGAGATCGCGCTCGACATCGAGAAGCGCGTGGAGGATCCCGAGGAACGGTTCAGAGAACTGGCCCGGACGCTGATGGAGAACATCGCCGACCACGTTCTCGAATGGACCGTCCACTACCGGGACTTCACCGCGCTCACGGGACCGCTCATGGAAACCGTGCTCGATCTGCGCAAGCAGTACGAGCAGGTGTGGCGGCGCGCGCTCGACGCGGGAATCGACGCCGGGGACTTCAAACCGCTGCCCGAGGCCGTGGCGTTGAAGGGAATCCTCGGAATGTTCAACTACTCGTACGTCTGGTTGAAGAAGGACGCCGGACTTCCGCCGCGCGAGATCGCGGACGTCTTCTGCGACACCTTCCTCGCGGGCATCCTGCGATCCGCGCCGTCGAACGGCTGAAGAAGGCCAGCGCCGTCGAACGGCCGAAGAACACGTCGTCCGAGCACCTGAGCCGGAACGACCGCACCACAAGGAGAACGAACGACATGTCGGACGAAGTCCTGGTCGAACGCCGCGACGGCGTGCAGATCATCACCATCAACCGGCCGCAGGCGAAGAACGCCCTGAACCTGGCAGTCGCCCGCGGTATCGCGGACGCCGTCGACGAGCTGGACGCGTCCGACGACCTCCGGGTCGGCGTCCTGACCGGCGCCGGCGGAACGTTCTCCGCCGGGATGGACCTCAAGGCCTTCCTCAGGGGCGAGAGCCCCGCGATCGAGGGCCGTGGCCTGGCCGGCATCACGATCACCCCGCCGAAGAAGCCGCTGATCGGCGCGGCCGAGGGCTGGGCGCTGGCCGGCGGGTTCGAGCTGCTGCTCGCCTGCGACCTGGTGGTCGCGGGCGAGACGGCCAGGTTCGGGGTTCCGGAGGTCACCCGCTCCCTGGTGGCCGCCGCCGGTGGCGCACTGCTGCTGCCGCGCCGCATCCCGTACGCCATCGCCATGGAGATGCTCCTCACCGGCGATCCGATCACCGCGCAGCGTGGCGCGGAGGTGGGCCTGGTCAACCGGCTGGTGCCCGAGGGGAAGGCGCTGGAAGGCGCGCTGGAACTGGCCGCGCGGGTGGCGTCGGCCGGCCCGCTCGCGGTCGCCGCGACCAAGCGGATCGCGCGCTCCAGCGCGGACTGGACGCTGGCCGAGGGCTGGGAGGAGCAGGAGCGGATCATCGCGCCGGTCTTCGTCTCCGAGGACGCGCGCGAGGGCGCCGCCGCCTTCGCGGAGAAGCGCGGCCCGGTGTGGAGCGGCCGGTAGGACGGGGTGGTGACGGTCCGTAGGTCCGCACCCACGGACCGTCGTCCCAGCCCGTCGGGCGGCGCCGGGCACGGTCCTGGCCCGCCGCCGGACGGTGTCCGGGGTGTCCGTCGGCTCTCCCGCTCTCCGCGTCAGGCGATACGTCCGACGTACGCCAGCGCCTGCCTGAGCAGTACGCCGTGACCGCCCGGCATGTCGTCCGTGACCACCGGTGACGCGGCCTCCTCCGGACTGAACCACACCAGGTCGAGGGCGTCCTGCCGGGGGCGGCAGTCGCCCGTCACCGGCACGATGTACGCCAGGGACACGGCGTGCTGGCGCGGGTCGTGGAACGGCGTCACGCCCAGCGTCGGGAAGTACTCGGCGACGGTGAAGGGATGCAGGGAGGCCGGGATCCGGGGGAGCGCCACCGGGCCGAGGTCCTTCTCCAGATGGCGCAGCAGGGCGTCGCGGACCTTCTCGTGGTGCAGCACCCGGCCGGAGACGAGGGTACGGCTGACCGTCCCGTCCGGACCGATACGGAGCAGGAGCCCGATGTGGGTGACTTCGCCGTTGTCGTCGACGCGCACCGGTACGGCCTCGACGTACAGGATCGGCATACGGGCGCGGGCCGATTCCAGTTCGTCACGGGACAGCCAGCCGGGCGTGGTTTCGGTCAAGTCAGACATTGCTTGATCATACTTTCCGTGCGTCCGGTGCGGGCGTGATGCTCCAGGTCAACGATGCCCCACGGAAAGGGGTATCGCGCGTCCTTCGGCGTCGGCCACACTGTTTCGGCCCAGTGGGCCGGACGCGGCGGAGAGGTTCGTCAGCTTTGAACGGTGTGCCCCGGCGGCCTCGTAGCCTGGTGTCCGCCCGGCAGGACGACCGGCGGGACCACGGGAGCGGCATGGCCAAGGAACTCACCACGGACATCACCGACGCTGTCGTCGACAGCTTCGCGGGCACGGCCGACCCGAGGCTGCGTGAGCTGCTCGGCGCGCTCACCCGCCATCTGCACGCCTTCGTCCGCGAGACAAGGCCGACGACGGGGGAGTGGGAGAGCGCCATAGCGTTCCTGACGGAGACCGGGCGGACGTGCACGGACACCCGCCAGGAGTTCATCCTCCTGTCCGACGTGCTCGGCGTCTCCATGCTGGTGGAGAACCTGAACGGCCACCGTGACCCGGGCGCGACGGAGTCGACGGTCCTCGGCCCGTTCCACATGACGGAGTCGCCCGCGCGGGACCTCGGCGCGACCATCGACCTGGTCGGCACCGGCGAGCCGTGCGTGGTCAGCGGCCGGGTGCTGTCCCGGGACGGCACCGCGCTGCCCGGCGCGGTCCTCGACGTGTGGCAGGCCGACGGCGAGGGCTTCTACGACGTGCAGCGGCCGGACGTCCAGCCGCCCGGCAACGGACGCGGGCTCTTCACCGCGGACGCCGAGGGCCGCTTCCGGTTCCGTACCTGCGTTCCGAGCCCGTACCCGATCCCCACCGACGGCCCGGTCGGCGCCCTGCTCGCGGCCACCGGCCGGCACCCCTGGCGCCCCGCCCACATCCACTTCATCGCCTCGGCCGAGGGCCACGCCCCGGTCACCACGCACATCTTCGTGGCGGGCAGCCCCTATCTGGACTCCGACGCCGTCTTCGCCGTCAAGCGGAGCCTCGTCCAGGACTTCGCCGAGACCGACGACCCCGCGTCGGCACGGGAGTTCGGCGTCGCGAACCCCTTCCGGCACGCCCGCGTCGACCTCGTACTGGAGCCGGTATGACCACCCCGCCGAGCACCCCGCTCGACTTCTCCTACGAGACCCGGCCCGCCCGGGTCGTCTTCCGGGCCGGCGCCTCGGTGACCGCGACACCGGGGGAGGCCGCGCGGCTCGGGCTGCACCGGGTGCTCGTGGTGTGCGGCAGCCGGGGCGCGGAGGTCGCCCGGTCGGTGGCGGACGCGCTCGGTGAAAGCTGCGTGGGGGTGCACTCGGGAGCCCGGATGCACGTCCCCGTGGAGGTCGCCGACGAGGCGGTCGAGGTGGCGCGCGCGACGGGCGCCGACGGGTGCGTCGCCGTGGGCGGCGGCTCCGCGATCGGCCTCGGCAAGGCGATCGCGCTGCGCACCGGCCTGCCGCTGATCGCCGTGCCCTCCACCTACTCCGGTTCCGAGATGACGTCCGTGTGGGGCCTGACCGAGCACGGGGCCAAACGCACCGGACGCGCCTCCTCCGTGCAGCCCCGCTGCGTCGTCTACGACCCCGAACTCACCCTCGGACTCCCGGTCCCGCTCTCGGTGACCAGCGGCGTCAACGCCCTCGCGCACGCGGTCGAGGCGCTGTACGCCCCCGACGTCTCCCCGCTGGTCTCCCTGATGGCCGCGGAGGGCGTACGGGCGATGACGGGCGCCCTTCCCGACGTGGTGGCGGCCCCCGGCGATCCCGAGGCGCGCGCCCGCGCCCTGTACGGCGCCTGGCTCTGCGGTGCCTGCCTCGGCGCTACGACCATGGGTCTGCACCACAAGCTGTGCCATGTCCTCGGCGGCACCTTCGGTCTGCCGCACGCCGAGACCCACACCGTGGTTCTCCCGTACGCCCTCGCCTACAACGCGCCCGCCGCTCCGCGGGCGATCGCCGTTCTGTCGCGGGCCATGGACACCGACGACGTCCCGCGCGCCCTGCGGGAACTCGCGGGAGGCCTCGGCGCTCCCCGCACTCTCGCCGAACTCGGCCTGAGAGAGGCCGACTTGGCCCGCGCGGCGACCTTGGCCGCCGCGGAGTCGTACCCCAACCCCCGTGAGGTGACCGCGCACGGCGTCCTGGGGCTGCTGACGGCCGCCTACGAGGGCTGGGAGCCGCGGAGCGAGGACTCCTAGGGTTTCCTTGCCTGACGGCAACTTGCCTTACAGCAACTCGGCTGTCAGGCAAGGGAGTTGTGTCCAGAATCGGTCCGGTGACTCCCGACAGGCCGCCCCACCCTCCCCATTGGCGCATCCGTCATCGCTCTGACACCCGCCGCCTCTGGTGTTTTCCGCGCCCGCCCGGAAGGCTGACCTGGGCATGCCAAGATGACCGCCTGGTCTGCCCTGCCCCCATGCCGCGGTCGATCTGGAGGAAGCAGTGACAAGAAGCTCGCGGACCCGCAAGGTCTCGCTCGTCCTCGGCAGCGCCGTCGCGCTGGTCGTCGCCTTCCCGGGCAGCGCCCTCGCCGATCCGCCCACGGCCTTGCCCGGGAACGCGGACGCACTGGAGTCGACGTTCCAGCCGGCCTTCGACTACGACACCGACGGCTGTTACCCGACACCCGCCATCGGCCCCGACGGCACGATCAACCCCGGTCTCAACCCCTCCGGGGCCCTGAACGGCCACTGTCACGACTCCTGGGACCTCGACAACACCAACGGGTACTCCCGCGAGAAGTGCAACAACGGCTGGTGCGCCATCATCTACGGCCTCTTCATGGAGAAGGACCAGGCCGTCGTCGGCAGCGGCCTGGGCGGGCACCGCAACGACTGGGAGCACGTCGTGGTGTGGGTCCAGGACAACGAGGCCAAGTACGTGTCCACGTCGGCCCACGGCAACTTCAAGATCTACACCCGGGACCAGATCCGCTGGGACGGAACGCACCCCAAGGTCGTCTACCACAAGGACGGCATCGGCACCCACTGCTTCCGGCCCGCGAACACCAACGACGAGCCGCCGGAGAACGCCTACCACACCTGGCAGTTCCCGACGCTGGTCGGCTGGAACGGCTACCCCGCCGGACTCCGCGACAAGTTGAGCGCGTACGACTTCGGCAGCGCCGTCTTCGGCCTCAAGGACGGCAACTTCAACTCCCACCTGACGAAGGCCAAGCCCGCCGGTATCACGTTCGACCCCAACGCCTGACCGGCCCTCCGGCGGCGGGTGACGTGCCCCGCGCCACCCGTTGACGAACCGGTCTGACGACCCCCGCCGTGCCCGGACGGCGACCCCTGCTGCGCTGCGACGATGACCGTGTGTGCGCGGCCGTCCACCGACGTGCGGTAGGGTTCGGGTGCGCGAACACGCGGGTCACCGCGCGTGAGACGCATCGGGACGTGGCGCAGCTTGGTAGCGCACTTGACTGGGGGTCAAGGGGTCGCAGGTTCAAATCCTGTCGTCCCGACTGGAGACAGTCGCAGATCAAGGGCCGGTTTCGGAGGTATCCGAAACCGGCCCTTGATCATTTTTGGGGACCGGTCGGGGACCGGCGTACTTGACCGGGGTCAGCGGGTCACGACGATCGGGCTCGGCAGCGAGCGTGGCGCGCGCAGCACACTGAAGTGCGCGGAGAGCGCCGCCCCGGCGGCCGTGATCTTGTGTACGTCGGGGTGCAGGTATCGCTGGGTCGTGGTCAGCGATCCGTGGCCGGCGATGCGTCGCAGGACGTGGACCTGCACGCCCGCGTCGGCGAACCAGGTCGGTCCGGTGTGCCGGAGGTCGTGGCGGCGCAGGTGCTCGTAGCCGAGCTTGGTGACCACGTCGTCCCAGTGTGTGGTGTCGCGCAGGACGGCGGTGGAGATGCGTCCGCCGCGCGGACCGGTGAACAGGCGGGCATCGGGATGGGGACCGGCGGACAGGATGCGCTGGGCGACGAGGGGGCGGATCTCCTCGACGATGGGAACCTTGGGGGCCCGCTTGCCCTGGTGCCCTTGTCGGTCAGGCCGCCGGGCGCGGGCGTGGTCTGACGCCGCACGGTCCAGATCCACTGGGCGGTGTCGAAGTCCCCGACACGGCAGCCTGACACCTCGCCGATCCGTGCGGCGGTGCACGCGGTGAAGACGACCACGTCGCCCCAGCCGCGGTACTGGTCGTGGGAAGCGGCAACGAGCGCGTTGGCCAGATCATCGCCCCGATCCGTGAGGAGTTCCTGGGGCTGCTGCCTGCCCGAGGGGAACACGCGCCCCGGAGAGCATGGACGTAATGCCTGCGGCCCCGGCACACCGCCCCACCCCGCACCGGCAGTCGAATCTGCTCACGACGCTGCGTCTTCTTCCCTGGGGACCGTGCCCGGCCGGCGGCAGGCTGCTGGGAAACACGGCTGGGAGGCTCACAGTGACAACAGGACCGGCCCCCGAGGGGGCACCGCACGACGTGGACACCCGCACGGCATCCTTCGCGCAGCGCCGGCTGTGGTTTCTGGACCAGCTGGCGGGCTCCTCCACCGGATCGATGCTCCCGCTGGTCCTGCGGTTGCGGGGGGTCCTGGACGCCGGACGGCTGGAGCGGGCGCTGGGCGGGATCGTGGTCAGGCACGAGGTTCTGCGCACCCGGTTCACCGCCGTCGACGGGGAGCCGGTGCCCGTGGTCGACGCCCCCGGGGGCTTCACGCTGCGGCGGATCACGGCCGACGGGCCCGCTGATCTGTTCGCCCGGTGCCTGGGGCGTCCCGTCGACCTGTCCGCCGGGCATCCGGTCCGTGCCACTCTCGCCCGCGTCACCGAGGACGAGCACCTGCTGCTGATCGAGGTCCATCACATCGCGGTGGACGGGTGGTCCTGGGGCGTGCTGCTGGAGGAACTGGCCGCGGGCTACCGTTGCGAGCCCGTCGACCCGCTCGCCGTGCGGTACGCCGACCTCGCCCGCGCGCAGGCGGAACGCCTCCGCGGGGAGCGGCTGGAGCGGCTGCTCGGGCACTGGCGGGACCGGCTGGCCGGGCTCACCCCGCTCGACCTGCCCACCGACCGGCCGCGGCCCCGCGTCTGGGACGGCTCCGGTGATGTCGTCCGCTTCGGCCTGCCCGCCGAACTGGTCGCCGCCGTGGACGCCCTGGCCCGCTCCCGACGTGCCACCCGCTACATGGTCCTGCTCACCGCCTACCAGGCGCTCCTGGGTCACTGGTCGGGCCGCACGGACGTCGCCGTGTGCAGCACGCTCGCCGACCGTGCCCAGCGCGGCGCCGCCGCGCTGATCGGCCCACTGGTGAACACCGTCGTGCTGCGCACCGACCTGTCCGGCCGACCCGGCTTCCACACGCTGCTGGACCGGGTGCGAAGCCGCGTACCCGGTGACCTCTCGCACGCCGAGGCCCCCTTCGACCTGGTGGTCGGCGTGCTGGGCGGCTCCCGCGACCTGTCCCGGCATCCGCTCGCCCAGGCGTCGTTCACCCTGCTCAACACCCCCATCCGGCCCGTGCGGATGCCGGGCCTGGACGTGTCCCTCGTCGAGCCGCCGCTGACCGAGACGCCGCTGGACGTCTTCCTGGACCTGACCCTGCGCGCGGACGGCAGCATCGCCGCGATCCTCCAGTACGCCACCGCGCTCTTCGACGCCGCCACGATGAGTGCGTTCGCCCGGGCGTACGTGGCACTGCTGCAGGCAGTCGTCGCCGACCCCGCAACGCCCGTCCAGGACCTGGCCCGTGCACTGCCCGCCGGGCCCGGCGCACCCGCCCGCCCCCGCCCCGAGTGGCACCACGCCCCCGACCGTCCCGCGGGCCCGCCGGAGGCGATCGCGTTCTCCGGCCGGGCCGACGCGGCCGCGCTGCTGTGCGGCGACGACAGCGCCACCTACGGCGAACTCGACAGCATGTCCGGCGGACTCGCCGCCGCGCTCCAGGCAGTCGGCGTCACCCCGGGCGACCCCGTGGGCGTCCTGCTGCGCCGCGGTTTGTGGTCGGTCGCCGCCATCGAGGGAATCTGGCGGGCCGGCGGCGCGTACGTGCCCCTCGATCCCGAACTGCCCACCGAGCGACTGACGTTCATGGCCGAGGAGGTCGGTCTGGCCTGTGTTGTCACCGATCCGGTGACGGCCGCCACCGCCGGCCCGCTCGCGCCCGCCACGGTCGATGTCACGGCCGTCCCCCCGGACCCCGACGGCCCCCGCCACCGGCCTCATCCCCGGCAACTCGCCCATGTCGTCTTCACGTCCGGGTCCACCGGCCGGCCCAAGGCGGTGGGCGTCGAACACGCCGCGCTCGCCTCGCACGTGGCCGCCGCCCGCCGGCGCTTCGGCATCACCGCCGCCGACCGGGTGCTCGCCTTCGCCTCCTTCTCCTTCGACGCCTCCCTGGACCAGGTGCTGCCCGCTCTCACCTCGGGCGCCACCGTCGTCATGCGCCCCGAGGAGCCCTGGCTGCCGAGTCAGGTACCGGAGATCGTCCAGCGGCACGCCCTGACCGTCGTCAACGTGCCGCCCACCTACTGGGCGGAGCTGACGCTCTGCCTCGACCGGCGGCTGGCCGCGGCCCTCGCACCGCTGCGCCTGCTGGTCCTTGGCGGGGAAGCCGTCCCGGCCGACACCCTGGCCGCCTGGCGGTCCGCCGTTCCGTGGGTGCGGGTGTGCAACGCCTACGGGCCCACCGAGACCACGGTCACCGCCACCACCCACGACGCCGAGGACCCGCCCCCCGACAGCGTGCCCATCGGCCGGCCGCTCGGCGACCGGCGCGTCTACGTGGTGGACGCCGACGACGCGCAGGTGCCGGTCGGCGTCTCGGGCGAACTCCTCATCGGCGGCACCGAGGTGGCCCGCGGCTACCTCAACCGCCCTGCCCCGACCGCGCGGAGCTTCGTACCCGATCCGTACGGTCCGCCCGGCAGCCGCCTGTACCGCACCGGCGACATCGTCCGCTGGACGCCCGCGGGAGAGCTGGAGTTCGTCGGCCGCCGCGACGACCAGGTCAAGATCCGGGGCTTCCGCGTCGAACTCGGCGAGGTGGAGACCGTGCTGCGCGCGTCTCCGTTGGTCGCCACGGCCGCCGTCCGCCCCGACCGCGCCACCGGACGCACACTGACCGGCTACGTCGTCCCCGCCCCGGACGCGCCCTCGGCGCCCGGCCGGGCGGAACTGCGCGCCTGGTGCGCACGCTATCTGCCGCACTACGCCGTCCCCTCCGACTTCGTCGTCCTGGACACCCTCCCGGTCGGCGTCTCCGGCAAGCTCGACCGCTCCGCACTGCCCGATCCGTCCCGGACCCGGGCGGGCGACGACCGCGCGCACACCCCGCCGCGCGACGAGACCGAACGCGTCGTCGCCGAGGTGTGGGCCGACGTGCTGGGCCTGGACGAAATCGGCATCGACGACAGCTTCTTCGACCTCGGCGGACACTCCCTGCTCGCCACCATGGCGGTCTCCAGGATCGCCCAACGGCTCGGGCGGGACATCGAGTTGCGCACCGTCTTCGAGCACCCGACGGTGCGCGGCTTCGCCCCGCGCGTGGCCGGCGCCCGCACCTCCGGCACGGCCGAGGTGGTCCCCGTCGACCGCACCCGGCCGCTCCCGCTGTCCTTCGCGCAGGAACGGCTGTGGTTCCTGGACCGCACCTCGGACCGCGGCGACTCCTACCTGCTGTGGTACTCCTGGCGGGTGCGCGGCGGACTGGACCGTACCGCCTGGCAGCAGGCCCTGGACGACCTGGTGGCACGGCACGAGGTGCTTCGCACGGCGCTGATCGAGAGCGACGGCCGCCCCGTGCAGCAGGTGTGCGACCCGGTGAGCGTCCCGCTCCAGTGGGAGGCCGCGCCCGAGGCACCGGACCTGGACGCGTGCCTGGACGCCGTACGACGGCGGGCCGAGGCGCTCGCCACGCGCCGCTTCGACCTCGCCCGGCCGCCCCTGCTGCGGGCCGGGGTGTGGGAGCTGGCCGGTGACGACCACGTGGTCCTGCTGGCCCTGCACCACGCCGTCACCGACGGGTGGTCCAAGGGCGTCCTGCTCGACGAACTCGCCCAGCACTACGCGGCCCGCCTGGCGGGCCGGGAGGCGGCGCCGGCACCGCTGCCCGTCCAGTACGGCGACTTCGCCGTGTGGCAGCGCGAGCGCACCGACAGCGGTGCCCTGGAGCCGCAACTCGCCTACTGGCAGCGGACGCTGGAGGCCGCGCCCGCCCTCGAAGTGCCCACCGACCGGCCCCGGCCGACCGCGTTCACCGGCCGCGGCGGCGCCGTCGAGGTCGACCTGCCCGCCCCGCTCGTGGAGCGCGTGGACGCCTTCGCCCGCGAGCGCGGCGCGAGCCGGTTCATGGTGCTGCTGGCCGCCGCCCAGGCCGTCCTCGCCCGCTGGTCCGGTCAGACCGACGTATCGGTGGGCACCCCCGTCGCCGGCCGCGGCCGGGTCGAACTGGAGCCGCTGGTGGGCTTCTTCGTCAACACCGTCGTCCTGCGCACGGACCTGTCAGGGCGCCCCGACTTCGCCGGACTCGTGGACCGGGTACGGGACGTCGTCCTGGGCGCCTTCGACCACCAGGAGGTTCCCTTCGAACGGGTCGTGGAGCGGCTACGCCCCGAGCGCGACTTGTCCCGCAACCCCCTGTTCCAGGTCATGGTGGACGTCCAGGACGCCTCCACGGGCGGCTCCGGACTTCCGGGCCTGGACACCACCGACTTCCCGCTGCCGTGGAGTTCGGCCAAGTTCGACCTCACGGCCACCTTCGTGGTCCGCCCCGGACGGTTCGCCCTCAACGTCGAGTACGCCGCCGACCTGTTCGAACCGGCCACCGTCACCCGTTTCGCCCGCCATGTCGGCAGGCTGCTGGAAGCCGTCGTCGCCGACCCCGGCACCCGGGCCGACGAGGCACCGCTGCTCACCGCGGGAGAACGGGACCGCCTGGTGGCGTCGGCGGGGCGGGACGCCGCGCCCGCGCCGAGGTTCCGGGTGGCCGGCCGGCCGGACGACCCGGCCGTCGTGTGCGAGGGGACGACCCTCGAACACGCCCGACTGGACGCCCTGACCGGCGGGTTGGCCGCCGCCCTGACCGACGGGGGAGTGGCCCCCGGCGACGCCGTCGGCGTGTGCGTCGGCCGGGGTGTGTGGTCCGTGGCCGCGATGCTCGCCGTCTGGCGGGCGGGTGGTGTCTACGTCCCGCTCGACACCCTGCTGCCCGAGGAGCGGCTGCGGTACATGCTCCAGGAGGCCGGGGTCCGGCATGTCGTCTCCGACGCGCGCACCCGCGAGAAGGTCACCGCGCTCGGCATGGCGGTGGTCGACGCCGACGAGGTCCGGCCGCAGCCCGACGGCCCCTGGCACACCCCCGACCCCGGCGACCTGGCGTATGTCATCTTCACCTCCGGCTCCACCGGCCGCCCCAAGGCGGTCGGGGTCGAGCACCACGCCCTGGACGCCCATGTGGCCGCCGCACGCGAGAAGTTCGCGCTGACGGCGCACGACCGGGTGCTCACCTTCGCCTCGACCTCCTTCGACGCCTCCCTGGAGCAGATCCTGCCCGCGCTGACCGTCGGCGCCGCGGTGATCGTGCGCCCGGACGAGATCTGGGCCGTGGAGGAACTCGCCGACCGGGTCGCGGCCGAGCGGGTGACCGTCATGGAACTCACCCCCTCCTACTGGGCGGAGCTGGTGTCCCGGCTCGACCTGCTGGCCCCGCGCCTGGCGTCCCTGCGACTGCTGGTGACCGGGGGAGAGGCGCTGCCCGCCGATCCGCTGGAGCGGTGGTTCGCGTACCTTCCCGGGGTGCCTGTGCTCAACACCTACGGGCCCACGGAAGCGGTGATCTCCGCCACCGCGCACAGCGTCGCCGCCGTCCCACCCGGCGGGGTTCCCATCGGCCGGCCCCTGGGCGGTCGCCGCGCCTACGTGGTCGACCCCTTGGGCGAACTCGTCCCCGAGGGCGTACCCGGGGAACTCCTGCTCGGAGGGGCCGAGTTGGCCCGGGGCTACCTGGCGCGGCCGGCCCTGACCGCCGAGCGGTTCGTGCCCGACCCCTTCGGCACGCCCGGCGGCCGGCTCTACCGCACCGGTGACGTCGTACGCCGACTGCCCGAAGGCGAGCTGGAGTTCCTCGGCCGCAACGACGACCAGGTCAAGATCCGCGGGTTCCGTGTCGAGCCGAAGGAGGCCGAGGCGGTGCTGCGCCGGCACCCCGGAGTGCGGGGCGCGGCGGTCGTCGTCCGCACCCTGCACGGCGAGAAGGCGCTGGTGGGCTACGCGGTCGGCAGCGGCCTGTCGGAGGAGTCCCTGGAGACGCAACTCCGGTCCCAACTGCCGCACTACCTGGTGCCCTCGGCGATCGTCCTGCTCGACGCGCTGCCCCTGACGGTCCAGGGGAAGCTGGACACCGCCGCCCTGCCGGAGCCCGCGGCACGCGAGCGGCACGCTTTCACGGCGCCGCGCACCCCGGCCGAGACGGTCGTCGCGCAGGTCTGGTGCGAGGTGCTGGACCTGCCCCGGGTCGGCGTCCACGACGACTTCTTCGTCCTGGGTGGCCACTCGCTGCGCGCGGTGGCGGTCGCCTCCCGGCTGCGCACCGCGTTCGACTGCCCGTTGCAGGTCCGGGACCTGTTCGAACACCCCACGGTGGCGGGGCTCGCCGCCGAGGTGGAGCGCCGGCTGCTGGAGCTGATCTCGCAGATGAGCGACGACGAGATCGACCTCTCCCTCACCGACTTCTGAGCGCCCGCCGCGCCCGCCCTGCCCCAGGAATTCTTCCCGAGTTCGAGATCGGAGTGACCCGATGACCACATCCGACATGCGCCCCGGCCCCCTCGCCCCGGCCGATGGGCCGTCCCCGTCCGGCGGCCTGTCCCCGGCCGCCCGGCGGCTGCTGGAGCAGCGGCTGCGCGGCCGGACCGCCGGACGGGACGACGGTCTCGTACGGACCCGTCCCCGCCCCGACCGGACCCCGCTGTCCCCCGCCCAGCAGCGCCTGTACTTCCTGGACCGCCTCGACCCCGGCGCCGCCACCTATCTGATGCCCGCCGCCTGGCGGTTCACCGGCCCGCTGGACCCGGCCGCCCTGGGCGCGGCCGTCGCGGACCTGACGGTCCGGCACGAGCAGCTGCGGACGGTCTTCCCCGAGCACGAGGGCATTCCGTACCAGCGGCTCCTGCCCGCCGACCCCGACTGCCTGGAGGTCGTGGAGACGGGCGGCCCGTCCGGCGCGGACCGCGAGCGGCGGGTTGCCGCCGCCGTGCACGCGGCCGCGGTGCGCCCCTTCGACCTCGCCCGGGAACCCGCCTTCCGGGCCACCCTCGTCCGCGCCGCCGACGACGACCACGTGCTGGTCCTCGGCATGCACCACATCGTCGCCGACGGCTGGTCGCTCGGCCTGATCGTCCGCGACCTCACCGAGCTGTACCTGGCCAGGACGCGGCAACGCCCCGCCCTGCTCCCCGAACTCCCTCTGGAATACGCCGACTACGCGATATGGCAGCGGCAGGGCGACCCGTCCGCCGCCCTCGACCACTGGCGCTCCCGGCTGGCCGGCCTCACCCCGCTGGACCTGCCCACCGACCACCCGCACCCCGACGCCCCCGGCAGCGGCGGCGCCGTCCACACCGTCACCCTGCCCACCGCGCAGGCCGACGCCCTCACCGAGCTGAGCCGGCGCGCAGGCACCACGCCGTACATGACGGTGCTGGCCGCCTTCCAGGCCGCGCTGGCCTTCCACAGCGGGCAGCAGGACATCGCCGTCGGCACCGTCGTCGCCAACCGTGAGCGGGCCGAGACCGAACAGCTCGTCGGGTTCTTCGTCAACACCCTTGTCATGCGCGGCGACCTCTCCGACGACCCGACCCCGGCCGCGCTGCTCGCCCGAACCCGGGGACGCGTCCTGGAGGCGTTCTCGCACCAGTCGGTGCCGTTCGAACAGGTCGTCGACGCGCTCAGCCCGGAGCGCGACCTCGCCCGCAACCCCCTCGTCCAGGTCCTCTACACGCACACGGACACCACGACCTCCCGGTTCGACCTCGCTGCGGCCACCGGGGCGCCGTACCGGATCGACCTCACCACCGCCAAGTTCGACCTCACACTCGACCTGCGCGACGGCGACGGCCGCACCGACCTGGCGTTCGTCTACCGGACCGACCTGTTCGAGGAGGCGTCCGTCGCCGCGCTCGCCCGGCACACCGTGAACCTGCTTCAGGCGTTCCACGCCACCCCCGACACCCCGCTCAGCGCCATCGACCCGCTGACCTCCGCCGAACGCGCCCACCTGCTCGGCCCGGACGGACCCGCCAACGCCGGTCACGAGCCCCTGACCGTCCCGCGCACCGCCGCCGACCGCGTCGCCGGATACATCGCCCGTACCCCGCACGCGGTCGCCGTCAGCGGAGCGCACTCCCTGACCTACGCCCGGCTCGACGCCCGCGCGTCCCGCCTCGCGCAGCGGCTGCGCGCGGCCGGGGTCACCCGCGGCTCGCTGGTCGGCGTCTGCCTCGACCGCACCCCCGACCTGGCCGTCGCCCTCCTCGCCGTCTGGCGCGCCGGTGCCGCCTACCTGCCGCTCGACCCCTCCCACCCCAAGGCCCGCCGCGAGTTCACCGTCCAGGACTCGGGCATCGACTGGATCGTCACCGACACCGGCACCCGCGCCGCCGTCGACGCACTGCCCGTCCGGGTGATCGCGCTGGACGAGGACGGCGCGCCGCAGTCCCTGAGGAGCGAGGACGGTGCGCCGGAGCCGGTGCGGACCGAGGGCGGTGTGCCGGAGCCCGCGTGGACCGACGACGTCCGCCCGGCACCCGACGACCTCGCCTACGTCATCTACACCTCCGGCTCCACCGGCCGCCCCAAGGGAGTCGAGGTCACCCACGGCAACCTGGCCTGGCTGCTGGACGCCGCCGACCGGCACTTCGACTTCGGCCCGGACGACGTGTGGACGCTGATGCACTCGCCCGCGTTCGACTTCTCCGTGTGGGAGCTGTGGGCGCCGCTGGCGAGCGGCGGACGCGTCGTCGTCCTGACGGCGGACGAGGTGCGCGATCCGGTGGCCGTGCACCGGGTGCTGCGCGAGGAGGGCGTCACCGTCCTCAACCAGACCCCGGCCGCCTTCAAGGGCCTGCGCGCCCACCTGAAGGACGCTGGTGGCGGCTTCTCCGAACTCGCCCTGCGCACCGTGGTCTTCGGCGGTGATGCCTTCGACGTCCGTGACTACCGCGGCTGGTTCACCGCCCCGGGACACCGGCCCACCCTGGTGAACATGTACGGGATCACCGAGACCACGGTGCACGTCACGATCCGCACCATCACCGAGCAGGACGTCGTCGCCGGCGTCCGCTCTCCCATCGGCCGCCCGCTGTCCGGACAGCACGGCTACGTCCTCGACGCCCGGGGCCGGCTCGTGCCGCCCGGCAGCACCGGCGAGCTGTACGTCTCCGGCGGCGGCGTGGCCCGCGGCTACCGCAACCGGCCCGAGCTGACCGCCGAACGCTTCCTCGACGACCCCTTCGCCGCGCCCGGCGCCCGCATGTACCGCACCGGCGACCTGGTCCGGGTGCTGCCCGACGGCCAGCTGGCGTACGTCGGCCGCGCGGACCACCAGGTGAAGATCCGCGGCTACCGCATCGAGCCCGGCGAGATCGAGACCGCCCTGCGCGCCCTGCCCGGCGTCGCCGACGTGGCCGTGGTGGCCCGCCGCGACGGCGGCACGGCCCGCCTGGCCGCCCATGTCGTCACCCCGGAGGCCCGCCCGCTCGACACCGACGCCCTGCGCGAGGGGCTGCGGCTGACCCTGCCCGACTACATGGTCCCCGCGCTGTTCGTCCGCCACGAACGCCTCCCGCTGACCGCCAACGGCAAGGTGGACCGGGCCGCGCTGACCGCCGTCGTCCCCGCCTCGACCGCGCAGCACACGCAGGTGCCGCCCGAGGGGCAGGTGGAACAGGCCCTGGCCGGAGTGTGGAGCCAGGTGCTCGGCGCCGGACACGTCGGCCGCGGCGACAACTTCTTCGACCTGGGCGGCGACTCCATCCTCGCGCTGCGACTGGTCGGCCTCGGACGCACGGCCGGGCTCGCCTTCACCGTCGCCGACGTCTTCCGCGCCCGCACCCTGGCCGACCTCGCCGCCCTCGTCACCGAAGCCGTCGAAGCCCCGGCCCCCGTCGCCCCGTTCTCCCAGCTCGACCCCGCCGACGCCGGCCGCCTGCCCGACGGGCTCGACGACGCCTATCCGCTCACCATGCTCCAGGCCGGCATGCTGCACGAGATGCTCGCCGACCCCCGGCGCGGCGCCTACCACAACGTCACCGACCTGAAGATCACCGTGCCGGAGGGCTTCGACCTGGGCGCGTTCCAAGCGGCCGTGGACGCGGTGGTCGCCGGGCACCCGATCCTGCGCAGCTCCGTCGACCTCGTCTCGTACCGCGAACCCCTCCAGCTCGTCCACCGCGCCGCCCGTCTCCGGGTCGGCTACACGGACCTGCGTGGCCTGCCGCGCGAGGAACAGAGGGCGCGGCTGCGCCAGTTCGTCAGCGAGGAGTTCGAGTACCGCTTCGGCCTCGCCACCGCGCCCCTGGTCCGCATCCACCTTCACCACATCACCGACCACGACCTGCGGCTCGTCCTCACCGACTGCCATGTCGTGCTGGACGGCTGGAGCCTGACCTCGCTCGTCGCCGACCTGCTCGCCCTGCACCGGGACGCCGTCGCCCACGGCACCGCCCCACGGCCGCCGCAGGCCCCGCCCTTCGCCGAGTACGTGGCGCTGGAGCGGGCCGCCCTGGACAGTGAGGAGTCACTGACGTACTGGCGTGAACGCCTCGCCGACCTGCGGCCGGTGACCCTCCGGCGGCGTGCGGCGGGCGCAGGTGCGGACCGGCAGCCGGTGCACGAGGTACGGCGCTCCTACGCCCACCTCGCCGAACGCATCGGCCGGCTGGCCAAGGATGCCGGGGTACCCCGCCGTACCGTGCTGCTCACCGCCTTCCACCACACCATGAGCCTGTTCGCCGACCGCGACGAGAGCGCGCTCGGCCACAGCATCGGCCTGGTCACCAACGGACGGCCCGAGCTGCCCGGCGCGGACCGGATGCGCGGACTGTTCCTGAACACCGTGCCGTTCGGCGTCGCCCGCCCGCGCGCCGACTGGCGTTCCTACCTGCGGGACGTCTTCGCGGCCGAGCAGGACATGCTGCCGCACCGCAGGGTGCCCCTCGTACGCATCGCCCGGCTGCGTCCCACCGAGCCGAACCTGACCGACACGGTCTTCAACTACGTCAACTTCCACCGGCTCTCGCACGACTCCTGGGACGAGTCCCTGGAGATCGCCCGGACCATGTTCCCGCTGCTGGTGAACGCCAGCGTGAACGCCTTCACCCTCGACGTGGACCCCGAGTTCGTCGACCCCGTCACGGCCGAGCAACTGGCCGACGTGTACTGCGCCCAGCTGGAGGCCATGGTCGAGGGTCCGGACGCCCGCGTCACCCGCCCCGCGCTCACCGGCGCGGCCCGCGCCACCGCCCTGGACGTCTGGGCCCGCGGCCCCGAGATCCCCTCCTCCCCGCTGCTCTTCCACGAGCACATCGCAGCCCACGCCGCCCGCACCCCGCGCGCGGTCGCCGTCGAGTACCGCGGACAGCGGCTGACGTACGGCGAACTCGACGAGCAGGCAGAGCAGTTGGCCCGACGGTTGCGCCGGCTGGGGGTCGGCCCGGAGACCGTGGTCGGCATCTGCGTCGAACGCGGCCCCGACCTGGTGCGCGCCGCCGTCGGCGTACTGCGCTCGGGCGGCGCCTTCCTGCCGCTGGATCCGCAACACCCCACCGAGCGGCTGGCGTTCATGGCCGAGGACAGCGGCATGCGGGTGCTGCTGACCCAGCGGGCGCTCGACGGGACGGTGCCCTTCCAGGGGCCCGTGATCCAACTGGACGCCCCCGCCGGATACATGGACCCCGTCCCGGGCCGCCGGCCCGACGCCGACACGCTCGCCTACATCATCTACACCTCCGGCTCCACCGGCACCCCCAAGGGGGTCGCCATCCCGCACCGCGGCCTGTCCAACATGATCGAAGGCCAGCGCGACCTGGTGCGCCCCCGCTCCAGGGACCGGGTCCTGCAGTTCGCGTCCTTCGGATTCGACGCCTCGATCCTGGAACTCACCTGGTCCCTCGCCAACGGCGGCCGCCTGATCACCGCGCCCAAGGAGGACCTGCGCCCCGGCCCCGACCTCGCCCGCACCCTGCGCAGGGCACGGGTCACCGGCGCCATGCTGCCGCCCAGCGCCCTAGCCGTGCTCGGCGAGGACGACTTCCCCCGGCTGCGGGTGCTCCAGGTCGCCGGCGAGGCGTGCCCGGCCGAACTCGCCGACGCCTGGTCACGCGGCCGCCGCTTCCAGAACGTCTACGGCCTCACCGAGACCTCCGTGTGGACCCTCTCCGCCGAACTGAGCCCCGGCCAGGGCCACCCGCCCATCGGCACCCCGGCCCGCAACACCCGCGTCCACGTCCTGGACGACGACCTCCAGCCGGTCCCGGTCGGCGTGCCCGGCGAGATCTACCTCGGCGGACAGGGCGTGGGCCGCGGTTATCTCGGCCGTTCCTCGCTCACCGCCTCCACCTACGTCCCCGACCCCTACGGCGCGCCCGGCGAACGGCTGTGCCGCACCGGCGACCTGGGCACCCACCGACCCGACGGCTCCGTGGAGTGGCTCGGCCGCCGCGACGCGCAGGTGAAGCTGCGCGGCTTCCGCATCGAACTCGGCGAGATCGAGCACGCGCTGCGGCGGCTGCCCGAGGTCGGCCAAGCCGTGGTCCTGCACCGCACCGATCTGCCCGGCGAACCGGCCCTCGTCGCCTACCTCGTCCTCCGCGGCCCCGGGCGCCCCGGCCCCGGTGAACTGCGCCGCGCCCTGCGCGCCTCGCTGCCCGCGTACATGGTGCCCGCCAGGTTCGTCCTCCTCGACGAGCTGCCGGTCAACCGCAGCGGCAAGATCGACAAGCGGGCGCTGCCGCTGCCGCCGGCCGAACTGGCCCAGCGCGACACCGAGTACGTGGCCCCCGCCACCCCGGCCGAGAAGATCCTCGCCGAGATCTGGCGCGAGGTGCTGGGCCTTGCCCGCGTCGGCGTCCACGACGACTTCTTCCGCCTCGGCGGCAGCTCCCTGTCCACCGTCCGCGTCTCCCTGACGGCCGCCGGACGCGGACTGCCGGTCTCCGTCGGCGACCTGATCGAGCACCCGACGATCGCCCAGCTCGCCGAGCACGCCACCCGGGCCGCGGGCGACGGCCTGCCCACCGCCGTCACCTCCGAGGTACGGCTGCGCGAGGGCGCGGGGGAGCCGCTGTGGTGCGTGCACCCCACGGGCGGCAGCGCCGCCTGGTTCGTCCCGCTCGCCCGGGCCCTGCCGCCCGGCCGGCCTGTGCACGCCTTCCAGGCCCGGGGACTGCTCGGCGGGGTCGACCCGAGCACCGTGACCGGGATCGCCGCCAACTACGTCGCCGAGATCACCGACCGGGGCGACAAGGGCCCGCACGCCCTGCTCGGCTGGTCCATGGGCGCCAACATCGCCCTGGAGATGGCCACTCAGCTGGACAGCGCCGGTCACCCGGTGGCGCCGCTGGTCCTGATCGAGCCGTATCTGCCCAACCTTGCCGCGCGCGACCGGTTGAACGGCGTCACCGAGGACCTCCGTACGGCACTGCGCCAGCGGAACGGGCTGCGCGGCATGCCGCCCTCCGCGGAGCGCGACCGGGCCACGGCCGAACTCACCGCCACCCTGCTGGGCGCGGGTATGAGCCCGGCCGAGGCGGCACTCGTCGAGGACGCGCCCATCGAGGTGTGGCACTCGCTGCTCGCCGCCCTCGCCGGTTACGAGGTCCGCCCGTACCCCGGACATGTGCACCTCGTGGTCGGCAGCGAGGCCGCCGGCCTGCCCCGGGGGCGCACCATGCCGGGCCTGGACGTCGACTACGACACCTACGTCGCACGCTGGCGCGAACTGGCCGGCGGCGGACTCACCCTGCACGTCAGCGAGGGCGACCACATGTCGATGATGGCCGAGCCGAGGGTCGACGGCATCGCCGACATCCTCGTCGCGACCGAGGCGGGAGAGGCCCGATGACCACCGCTGCTCCGATGACCACCGCTGCGTCGATGACCGTCGCGGCCGTCGAGACAACGGCGGCCGTCGAGATCTCCGCCTCCCCGGTGGCCGTCGCAACCGCCGCTGCACCCGCGGCCGTTGCGACCACGGCCTGCCCGGCGGCCACCGTCCTTGCCGGTGCTCCGGGCGCCGCCGCACCCGCCTTCACCGAGCGGTACCTGCTCTCCCCGGAGATGGTCGCCGATCCCTACGGCCGGCTCGACGCCCTGCGGGAGCATGCTCCCGTCTACTACAGCCCGATGCACCACGCCTGGCTCGTCACCGGGTACGACCCGCTGATGCGCTGCCTGCGCGACCCCGCCGTCTCCGCCGACCGGGTACGGCCCCTGATGGACGCTGTGCCGCAGGGCGCCCGCGAGGATGCCGAGCGGGCCTTCGGGATCCTGTCCCGCTGGATGGTCTTCAACGACCCGCCGCAGCACCGCAGGCTGCGCCGGGTCTTCCAGGAGGCGTTCGCCGCCCGGGCGGTGGCCCGCTACCAGGCATTCACCGAGAAGGCGACCCGCGCCGTCCTCGCCCGCAAGGCCGTGCCGGGCCGCACCGGCGACCTCGTGGCCGACGTCGCCAAGCCGCTGCCGGCGCTGGTGTTCGCCCGCTGGCTCGGCATCCCCCGCACCGACGCACCCGCCTTCTGGTACTGGAACGCCCGCGTCGCCGACCTCGTCCTCGGCACCGCCCAGGAGGAGAGCGAGTACCGGGCGTCCCTGCAGGCGCTGGTGAGCCTGGAGGACTATCTCGCCGACCTCGTCGCCCGCCGCCGCGCCGAACCCGCCGACGACCTGATCAGCCAGGTGCTGCGGGAAGGCCGGGTGGGCGAGTCGGTCACCGAGGAGGAGTTCGTCGGGATGCTCACCCAGATGGCGTTCGCCGGCGGGGAGACCACCAGCAACCTCATCGCGAACGCCGTCCTCGCCCTGCACACCCGGCCCGACCAACTGGCCGCCGTCCGCGAGGACCCCGGCCTGGTGCGGGGAGCCGTGGAGGAGACCCTGCGCCTGGACGGACCCTCCAAGATGTCGATCCGCACCGCCGTCCGCGACCTGGAGCTGGACGGCCGCACCCTGCGGGCGGGCGACCGGATCTTCCTGGTGACCGCCGCCGCCAACCGCGACCCGGCCCGCTTCCCCGACCCCGGCCGGTTCGAGGTCCGCCGCACCGGCGCCACCCACCTCGGCTTCGGCTTCGGCGCCCACTTCTGCATCGGCGCCGCACTGGCCCGGCTGGTGGCCGTGGCCGCCGTGGGCACCCTGGTCCGCGACCACCCGGGCCTGACCCTGGGCGACCCCGGCGCGCTGAACTGGCAGCCCTCCCTGCTCAACCGCAGCCTCACCGCCCTGCCCGTCAGCTACTGACCGGACCTCCGCAAACGTCCGCATGACGAAAGGCACAGCATGACCACCACCCTCGCCGGCGCCGGTCCGCGGCTGTGGGCACCCGCCCGGCACCGGCCGTTCCGGCTCCTGTGGCTGGGACAGTCGCTGTCTCTGCTCGGCGACGGCTTCAGCGTCGTCGCCTTCTCCTGGATCACCCTCGGACTGACCGGCTCCACCCTCACCCTCGGCTACGTCCTCGCCTTCCAGGCCGTACCCCGCGCCCTGCTGACCCTGGTCGGCGGCACCCTCGGCGACTCCTGGTCCACGCGCACCCTGATGATCGCCTCCAGCTGGGCCCGCGCCGCATTGATGACGGTCGTCGGACTTACCGGTCTCACCGGGCATCTGACGGTGTGGACGCTGTGCGCGGCGGCCGCGCTCTTCGGCGCCGTCGACGCCTTCTTCCAGCCGGCGCGGGTGTCGATCCTGCCCTCCGTGGTGGACGAGAGCCTGCTCACTCCGGCCAACGCGCTGCTGGGCGCCGGCTCGCGGACCGCCGCCGTCGTCGGCCCGGCCGTCGGGGGCCTGGTCATCGCCCTGACCCGCGCACCGGTCGCGTTCCTGGTCGACGCCGTCTGCTTCGTGCTGTGCGGCTGGTGCGTGTCGCGCATAGGCCCCCGGGCGCGAACGGAGGGCGCGGTGGCGAGGACGACGGAGGCGGCGGCCGGGAAGGCCGAGCCTGCGGCCGATACCGTGGCCGAACGGCCGCCATCGCTGGGCGCCCGTATCCGAGAGGGCGTCGTCTTCACCCTGCGCGACCCCCGGCTGCGTACGATCGTCGCCCTCGATACGGCCGTCAACTTCTGCTACGCCGGGCCCTTCACGGTCGGTTTCGCCACGCTCGCCGACCAGGTGCTGCGGGGCGGCTCGGCCACGCTGGGCGTGCTCAACGGGTCCCTGGCCGCAGGCGCGATGCTCGGCACGCTGGTGGGCGGCGCGGTCGGCGGCAGGCCCCGGGTCGGACTGCTGGTGGCGGCCCTGGCCGGCTGGCTGGGCGCGGGGATGGCCGTCCTGGGGTTGGTGCATAGCACCGCGGGGGTCGTCGCGACCGTGCTCGCCATGGGATTCGCCATCGGCTTCCAGGGGGTGTTCGGGCTGAGCTGGATCCAGCGGAACATCCCCAAGGACGTGCTCGGCCGCGTCATCGCGGTCGACATGGTCCTTGGGTACGCGGCCGCCCCGCTGTCGCTGATCGCGTGCGGCGCGCTGGCCCGTGTCGACACGCTCGCCCTGTTCGGGGCGGTCGCCGCGGTGCTCGCCCTCACGGGTCTCGCGGTACTCGGGTCCCGGGAGGTGCGCCGGATGCGATAGGCGCGTCCGGCGGATCAAGTCGCAGGGAAGGAACGGTGCCCTGTCGGTGCAGATGTGCGTGCCAGACCCCGCGTCTGAGGCGTGATCCGCCGGACGGGCCCTAGCCGGAGCGCAGGGCGGCCGACCGAGCGCACAGGTCCGCGCGGTTGGTCGCCCCGGTCTTGGTGACCAGGCTCGCGATGTGCTTCTCCGCCGTACGGGGCGATATGAACAGCCGGTCGGCGACGTCCTTGTTGGACAGCCGCTCCGCGAGCAGCCGGAACACCTCGAACTCGCGCACGGTGACGCCCTGCGCGCGCAGTTGGTCGGGGATGCCGCTGGTGCCGGTGCGGTGCTGGTGCACGGGGGCGCCGAGCCGGCGCAGCCCCGCCCGGCAGGCGCCGGTGACGGCCGGGACGTCCCGCTCGTGGAAGTAGTGCTCGGCCCGGCGTAGCCAGCCCACCGGGTCGCCCCAGCCGTCCTGGTGTGCCGCGTCCGCGATCAGCCGCAGTCCGAGATGCTGCGCCAGCGGATAGGGCTCGGCCACCGTCAGTGCCGACTCGACTGTCTGCGCAGCCCGGGCCGCCTCGCCCTCGCGGCCCAGCAGCACGGCCTCCGTGAGCAGCACGAACTGCCGGTTCCAGCGCATGCGCGCCATGGCGGTGGCGCTGATCTCCTCGTGCCGGGTCCGGTCCGCCCGTCCGGCCAGCATGTCCAGCAGCAGCATCAGGCCGTGGGTGCCGCTGAGATGGTAGGTGGAGGGGTTGTCCGCCTCCAGCGCCAACACCGTACCCAGCTCGGCCCGGGCCTGCTCGCGGTCCTCCTCCAGCAGCGCGCAGAAGGCACGGGCCAGGCCATGGCTGAGCGGCTCCTCCTGGGAACCGGCGCCGTCCCACTCGGCGAACGCGGCCAGCACCGCCTCCATCCCCGTACGGTTCCCGTGATGCGCCTCCAGGACGGCCTGCGCCATCAGGACGTACCGCGTGGCGGGCGCGAGCCGCAGCCGGCGTACGACGGCCAGGCACTCGGCGGCGGAGGACCGGGCGGTGTCGTAGTGGCCGCGCAGCACCGCGTCGAGGACGAGGATGCCGTCGACCGTGTGCACGATGTTGACCGAGCCGAGCCGCAGCGCCTCCTCGCGGGCCGCCAGCAGGCCGGAGGCGTCCCCCTTGGCGAGCCAGGCGTTGCCGCCCAGCCGGGTGGCCGCGTACATGCGCTGGAGCGGCAGGCGATGGCGTTCCGCCGTGGCGAGGGCCTGCCCCAGCATCGCCTCGGACTCCTGCGGGTCCCGTTCGCGGGCCACGGTCGCGAGCAACTCCTGGGCCTGGCAGGCGACGACCGGCAGTCCGTGGCGTTCGGCGGTGTCGGCGGCCGAACGAGCCAGCTTCTCCGCGTGCTGGGTGCGGTCCGGACCCGGGGTGTCCAGGGCCAGATAGGCGGCCGTGACGTCGACAGCGGCGGCGGTCACCTCGTCCGGCGCCGCCGCCAGCACCTCGCGGGCCCGGTCGATCTGCCGGTTGCCGTCGCTCCACCGCCCCGCGGTGTGGGCGACCTTGGCCAGCCGGGCGTGCAGCGTGGCCAGCCGGGCCGGACCCAGCCCGGAGCCGCCCAGCGCATGCAGGTCCTCGGTCAGATCGAAGGCGCGGGCGAAGTCACCGGCCTCGGCGAGCGCCGGCAGCAGGTTCTCCAGCACCGCGGCGCGCGCCTGGGGATCGTCGGCGTCGGCGAGCAGGCTCTCGGCACGCCCCAGCAGGGTCACCGTGGAACCGAGCGCGCCGGCCGCCAGGGCACGGCCGCCCGCGTCCGCGAAGAGCAGGCCGGCCTCGACCCGGTCCCCGGCCTCGCAGCGCAGCCCGGCCGCCAGCGCGCACCAGTCGCCGTGCAGATCGGGGTGCAGTTCCTCCACCGCCTGCGCGGCCCGCCGCGCCAGGTCCGCTCGCTGACCCGGCGTCATCTGCGTGAACAGGGCCTCCACGGTGAGGGAGTGCCGGAAGGAGTACCAGTCGGGGGCCGGTTCGTCGGGGATCACCAGCCGCGCCGCCAGGCCGGCGTGCAGATGGCTGAGCAGCGAGCGGTCGTCGACGCCGGTCATGCGCTGGAGAACGGTCAGGGAGAAACGCCGGCCCAGCACGGCCGCGGCCGACAGCAGGGTCAGGCCCTGAGCGCCCAGCAGGTCGATGCGGCGCAGTATGCCGCGCGCCAGCGTCGACGAAACGTCACTGCGCAGATCCCCGACGGCCCGCCAGCCGTCCGGCCCCTGCACCAGCGTGCCGGCTCCGATCATGGACTGCAGGAGTTCCTCGACCAGGTACGGGCTGCCCGCGCTGGCCTCCCACAGCCGCCGCAGGACCGCCTCGGGCACGTCCTGCGGTTCGTCGACGCCCAACTGGGCCGCGATCATCCCGTGCGCCTGCGGCCGGGTCAGCGGCGGCAGTTCGAGCAGGGTGGCGGCGCCCCGGCGGCGCGCGGACTGCGCGAGGTCCAGGGCGTCGCTCAAGTCCGTGCGCACGGTGGCCAGCAGCAGTACGGGCGTGTACTCGAGGTTGTCCACCAGGTACTCGAGGACGCCCAGCGTCTCGGGGTCGGCGTCGTGCAGGTCCTCCAGCAGCAGGAGCTGGCCCTGCCCGCGCCCGGCGGCGCTGAGCAGGCGCAGCACCGCCTCGCCCAGGATGACCATGGAACTGCTGTCCCGCTCGCCGGTGTCCCAGTCGGGAATCAGCCGTCCGAGCACCGGCTGGTAGGGGCCGAGGGCCAGGTCGTCCATGGGGACGCCGCCACGGAACAGCGACATCAGGGCCTCGGTCAGTGGCCGGAACGGTACGGCCGGGCCCGTGGTGCTGCTACGGCCCCGCAGCACCCGCATACCGGTGTCCAGCGCGTCGCCCACGGCCTCCGCGGCGAGCCGCGACTTGCCGACCCCCGCCTCCCCGACCAGGAACACCACACCGCCGCGTCCCTGTCGAGCGTCGGTCAGGGCGCTTTCGAGCACTGCGAGTTGGGAGTCCCGCCCGACCAGGGAAGGCGTATGGGAACGCATGAACGCTGATGATAATCGGAATGTCGGGACCTGGGGCAGGTCGCCCGGAACCGGCGCGGGCCGCGTACGGCCCCCCTGCGCACGCGGCGGCGCGGGCCCGCCCGGCGGACCCGCGCCATCACGCGGTGTCAGGACCGGCGCCCGGTCACTTCGGTGCGGAGACCGAGGTGTCGAGCGTGCTCAGCGTGATGACGATGCCGCTGGTCAGGACCATTCCGGCCAGCACGCGGGCGCGGGCGCAGGCGCGGTTGCGGCCCTTGAGCGTGATCCCGCCCGCCGCGTCCTGCTCGGCGCCGGTCTCGGTGATGTCGGCGGCGGCGGTGGCGGCGAGATGCTTGTCCATGACGGTGATCCCCTTCTGATGTCCCGTGCGCGGCGCACGGGGTGGAGGTGGAGAAGTGCTGTGGTGCTGACGGGCAGAGGAGCGTGGTGGGTCAGTGGCCGGGGTGCCCGAGGAGCAGGGCGGACGGCACGGTGTCGGGGTGAGCCAGGCGGAGCAGTCCGTAGCCGATGCCGGACAGGCCGGTCAGCAGTCCGGGGGAGGGAACGTGGTCGGGGGTGGCACACCGGTGGCCCTGGGCTTCGACGAGCGCCAGCACCTGGCCGGTGCGCCGGGTCAGTGTCTCGGCGGCCGGGGCGTCACCCTGGCCGGCGAGCACGGCCAGGGCCTCCAGCGTTCCGAGCGAGCCCTGACCGAGGCTGAGGTCGGGACGCACCTCGGCATTCCGCAGCCGGGCCGAGAGCGTGGCGGCCGACGGCAGTGAGGCGGCAGCAGCCACGCCGGCCAGCCCGCGGGCCCAGGACGGGTCCGTACCGGTGGCCTCCGCGTGCCGGACCGCGGCGTCGAGCAGTTCCCGGGCGGTGGCCGCGTGCGCTGCGGAGCGCTCCGGTCGCCGGGCGGCGTAACGCAACAGCGCCCAGCCGATCCCGGCGGTGCCGTCCGCGAACCCGGGGTCCGTGCCGAGGGCCGGCGTCGCCGCCAGCAGCCGGTCCGCGAGCGCGTCCGCCAGCCTCAGCGCCTCCGGCTCGCCGGTCGTCTCGTGTACGGCGACGGCGGCGGCCAGTGCCCCGGCCGTGCCGCCGGCCAGCCCCGGGTCCGGGCAGGCCGCCGCGGCGTTGCCGAGCGCGGTGAGCGCGTCGGGCAGACAGTCGAACGGTTTCCCGCCGAGCAGTGCCGGCAGCCGGACCAGGGCGTAGAGGACGCCGCCGAGACCGTCGTAGGCACCTGGACCGGCCGCCGCGCTCAGTTCGGGGTCGGCGGCCAGGGCCTTCAGCAGGGCGGGCAGCGGCCGGACCGCCTCGCGGGCCAGCGCGGCGTACCGGTGGGCCCCGGTCAGCGCGCTTGTGTGGGCCAGGAAGAGCGCGACCCCGCAGTAGCCCTGCGCGAGTCCGGCGCCCATGGGCAGCACCGCCCAGTGCGGACCGGAAACGCGCTCCAGCCCGAGCCAGTTGGAGCGGCCGCCGTCCCGTACCGCGCGGGCGGCGATCTCGTCGGCGATCCCGCACGCGGCGGCCAGCAACCGTGACGCGTCGGGCACGACAGCGGGCACGGGTGCCACGGCGAGCGCGGACCGCGGCCGGTTCGGCGCGGCACAGACACCCCGCGCAGCCAGGGAGGCCGAGACGATCCACTCCTGGTCGTGGCAGTCGACCTCGTCCATCCTCGCGATCTTCTTCTGCACGGCGGTCAGGCTCGCCTCCGGCAGTACGTCCGGCAGCCAGGTCCCCTCGGCCGTCCGGACCCCCGTGCCGGACGGCCGGTGGACGAACAGGGGGACGTCGCCGCGCCACAGGTCCGCCGTCTCGTGCTCGACGAGCCTCCCGCGCGCCTCGTCGAGCGCCGACTCGGTCCACAGCACGGCGAACACACCTTCCCGGGCGAGCGCGTCACCGAGCAGCAGCGGATGGGTGGACTCCTCCAGCAGCGTCGCGTACAGGCGGGTGGAGCGGGCTATGAGCCGCGCCGGGCTGTCGGCATGGACCGTCAACAAGCCTCCCTCGCAGGTCAGTTCGTTGCCGTGGGCGACGATGGCCGCGTAGGCCGTGCGGAACCCGTCGAGTAGGGCCGCCCGGTGGTCCGCACCGTCCAGGGGGTGTCCGTGGGGCAGCGGCTGGTTCTGCCCGGCCGGGCTGAGCAGAGGTGCCCGCACGGCCCGCATCGTCTCCAGGCCGCTGTCCTCCCAGTGCAGCCCGTCGCTGGGGTAGGTGCCGTCGGTGGAGCGGCCGAGCGCGGAGATGTCGAGCGACCCGCGCTCGCCGATCAGCAGGTGGGGCAGCAGACAGGTGCGGTGCACCGAGGAGTGCAGGGCGTCAGCGGCGGGGTCGGCGCCGGCCGTCATGGGCTGCGGGAACCCGGTGTGCAACAGCGTCTCGGCGTCCACCAGGACCGGCTGGTCGCCGCAGGCGATGACGTTCTCGTAGTGCATGTCGGCTCCGTCCACCGCGTAGAGCAGTGCCAGCAGCGAGCCCTGTCGGCGGTAGAAGGCGTCGGCCTCGGTGACCGTCCGGCACCAGCGGTGTGCCACGAACTCCAGCCAGCCGTGGCGTTCCCGGCGCACAGTGCGCGGGGTGCGCAGCGCCAGCCCCGGTACCTTGGTCTGGAGCCAGGCCGTCAGTTCGTCCAGCAGGGCGTGCTGGCCGAGCGGGCGCGGCTTGTACACCACCCGGTCACCGTCCGCGAAGTGCAGGATCGCGACCGCCCGGTTGCCTTGGTGAGCATCGCCGAGCCCCAGCTCGACCCGGGCGAGCGCACCGGGGTCGCGTCCGTCCAGGAGACCGGTCACCAGGTCGTCCCGGTCGGCCCGGAAACGCGCCACCAGCTCGGCCGTCGCGTCCACGGCGTCCAGCGCGCTCTGCCCGAGCATCCGGGCCAGCACCGGGTAGGTGGCGAACAGGCCGCAGAGGCCGTCCCGGGTGCCGGTGTCCGCGACGAAGGAGGCGAACCGCTCGCGCGGACCCGCTCCGCGCAGCCGTCCGGCGCGCCGGGCCCCGTCGAGCTCCCGCACCAGGGTGCGGGCGGCCGGCCGGACCAGTTCACGGGTCAGCCATCGCTCGAACTCGCCGCACCACAGGCCCCGTTCGGTGGCGGTGACCTCCGGCAGCAGGGCGGCGAGCCGGGAGGCGGACGCTGCGACGAGCGGTCGTACGACGTGTGCGAAGACCTCGGGCCCGGTGCCGTCAGTGGCCGGCTGCTCCGGCTCCTGCGGGTTCTCGGGGGCGGCTTCCAGAGCCGCTTCGACGTACTGCGCCCAGCCGGGCTTCTCGGCCCGGGCGCAGAGCCGCTCGGCAGACTCCGCGGCGAGGGCCGTCGCCGAGGCACCGCCCACGCCGAGATGCGCCAGCCGCAGCGCGAAGCCCTCCGCGTCACCGACGGCCCAGGGGGCGTAGCCGGTGGCGGCGGAATCGGTGGGCGCGGCCGGGAGTCCGGGGGCGGCGAGCCGCTCCGCGAGGGACAGCGCCGGGGCCCACCAGGCGAGCGGCAGGCCGGCGCTCCGGGGAGCCGGGAGGCTGGCGGTTTCAGTCACGTCAACGAAGGTCGCAGACGCCGCCGACCCCCACATGGGGAAGTGACCCCCATATTCTGCGCGGCCCCTCCCCACGGGCGGGGAAAAGTGGGGGAGGCAGCGCCCGGACACGGTGAAACCGCAGGTCGGCACGGGACTACCCAGGTTCCCCAGGAGGGCGGCCGAACGACCGTCCTCGACCCTTCCCCACGGCCCTCGCACCGTGCCGTCGCCGGGAACACCCCCATTCCCGCGCTGTCCGACCCCCATGCGCCCCCTCCGCCGTGCCCGCGGGGTACGACCTCGCACCGTGCGAGGCCCGGCAGCGGGCGTCGACACCCCGGACACCCCGGACACCCCGGACACCCCGGACACCCCGGACGTTCCCCCGTACCGGGCCCACCCGCGCGGCTGGGCCGGCACGGAAAGGTGGGGACCGACTACGGATGCCCGCGACCGGCCGGTGGCGGCACGGTGGAGCGCAGTACCCCTCAGACCGCCCGCAGTCTTCCGACCGGGCGGACGACCTTCCAAGGAGCAGCAGATGGGAGTTCCCGTCCCTGTCGGTGTGGTCGCCCTCGACCCGGTCCTGGAGTCCGGCACGCGCAGTGTCCTGCAGGCCTGCCCGGAGCTGGACCTGTGCGAGCCCGGTGACGCCCGCGTCGCCGTCCTCACCATGGACCGGCTGGGCCCGGCCGAATTCGACATGGTGCGCAGCACCCGCGCCGGGCGGCAACGCCCAGCCGTCGTCCTGGTGAGCGGAGTTCTCGCCTCCGGCGATGCTCTGCACGCCCTGGCCGCCGGCGCCCGGGGCCTGTTGCTGCGCCGCGAGGCCGACGCGTCCCGGCTGTCCCACGCGGTGCTGGCCGCCGCCCGGGACGACTGCACCGTACCGATGGATCTGCTGGAACAGGTCCTGGACCAGCCTGCCGAGACCCGACATGGCGACGGCTGGGCCGGCGGCGCGCTGTCCGACCGCGAACGATCGGTGCTGCGACTGCTCGCCGACGGGCACGAGACGGCCGAGATCGCCCAGCGCCTCGCCTACTCGCCGCGCACCGTGACCACCGTGGTGCACGACATCACCCAGCGGTTCCGGCTGCGCAACCGCGCACACGCCGTCGCCTACGCACTCCGGGCGGGCCTGCTGTGACGGCCACGCTGACCGCCGCCCCCGGCGCGCCCACGGCGGTGCGCATCCTGCCGTCGCGGCACGCGGACCGGGTCGGCGCCCTCGCCCGCCGCGCCGGACTGGACTGCGCGCCCGGCCGCGCGGAGCCCGGAACGGTCACCGTCGTCGTCGCCGACGACGTCGAACGGGCTCTGCGCGGACCGCGGGAGCCCGGCCCCCTGCTGCTCGTGTGCGACACGGTCGGCCGGTCCGGGCTGCTGCTGGCCCTGCGCGTCGGGGCGGTCGTACTCAGGACCGCGGATCTCACCGAGGAGAGCCTGGCGGCGGCTGTCCGCCGTGCCGGACAGCCGCACCCGAGCATCCCGTACCCGGAGCTGTCCCACCTGTTGACGGCCGATTCGCAGCCCGGTCGGCCGGGGACGAACGAGGCCGGGCCGACTTCCCTGACGGGCCGTCAGGCATCCGTGCTGCGCCTCATGGCCGAGGGGCACCAGAACGCGGACATCGCCCGGTCGCTGGACTGTTCCGAGCACACCGTGAAGAACGTCATCTACGAGATCATGGCGCGACTGCAGGCCCGCAACCGTGCCCACGCGGTCGCGCGGGCCGTGCGCCACGGCCTGATCTGACATGCGGCCGTCATCGCGCGGCGGGACGGGAGACGGGTACGGCGGGCATCGCCCGCCCGTCACCCCGCCCGGCCGTGACCGGCGCCCGGCCTCAGAAGCCGGGCGTCGGCAGCAACCGGGGCGTCAGGCGCTCCTCCACCGTCCGCTCGCCGTCCCGGCGCACCATGTACTGCCCTGCGGAGGTGGCGAGGATGGTGGGTTCCGGAGCGGTCACGCGGCGATCGTAGCGCGGGGGTCCTGCTCTGGACGCGGGGGAGTCGTGAGGGCGGAGCGCGGCCGACGGGGGCCGACAACGCGGCGGGGGGGGGGGGGGGGGGGGGGGTCCTCCCCCCCCCCCCCCCCCCCCCCCTTTTTTGTTCTTTTTTTTGGGTTTTTTT
>NZ_JBVJCT010000017.1:88854-139914 GCF_055588305.1 Streptomyces sp. NPDC042002
GCACCACCGCAGCGAGCCTGCCCCTACCCCCCCCCCCACCCCCCCCCCCCACCCCCCCCCCCCCCCACCCCCCCCCCCCCCCCACCCCCCCCCCCCCCCCCCCGCCCCCCCCCCCCCCCCCCCCCCCCCCCCCCCCCGCTGGCGCCTTCGCCTCTCTCGCTTGTGCCTCTCTCGTGGGTTTCGCTCTCGTGCGTGCGGTGTTTCCGTGCGGTGTGCTCCCGCGTGCGGTGTTTCCGTGAGGCGTGCCGCTGTGTGGCGTGCTCCCGTGCGCGGTGTTCTGAGCGTGGTGCGGGCGTGCGGCGTCACTCCCTCCGCAGCGCCACCGCCGCCGCGTACCCCGTCGGGACGAGGACGTCCCCCAGGGTCCATTCCGGTGCCGGCGCGGCCGGCCGCGACCCGGTGCCGACGTAGTCGAGGGCCGGATCGCGCACCAGCCCCGTACCGATTCCCTTCAGATACGCCTCCTTTCGCACCCAGGTCCGGGTGAAAGCCGCCTGCCGCTCGTGCACCGGCAGCCGTGCGAGTTCCTCCGCCTCCGCCGCGTGCAGCGCGCGGTGCGCGCTGCGCACCGCCTCCGCGGTGGCCAGCTCCTCCACATCGACACCGACCGGCGCGCCGGCGAGCGCCACCAGCACCAGGTCCCCGCTGTGCGACAGGGAGAAGTGCACCCCCGGCGTGCGCAGCGCGGGCCGGCCGTGCGGACCTCCGCAGCCCGCGCACGGCTCGCGCATCAGCGGCAGCGCCTCGGCCCGGATGCCCAGCAGCCGGCTGAGCACCGTCCGCAGGGCCGCGTGCGCGACCACGTAGGCGTCGCGGTCCCGTGTGCGGCGGAACGCGCCGGCCCGCGCCCGCTCCTCGGCGTCCAGCAACTCCTGGGCCCGTAGCAGCGCGCGGTCGTCCTGCGCCCCCACCTCGGCCAGGTACAGCTCCAACAGCGCCGGCGCCGGCGGCGTGCGCGGGCCCGCCGCGCACGTCCGGTGATGCGGTGCGGACAGATCCAGTACGGCGGGGCACAGCGGTCCGGCGAGCGGAGCCGCCGGCGGGGGGTGGGACGGCCCGACCGCCAGCAGAGCCGGCCCGGCCTCAGGCATCGACCCCGGCCAGTCGGCGGCGCAGGCTGAGCGGGCGCATGTCGGTCCAGATCACGCCGATGTGGTCCAGGCACTCCTGGCTGGTGCCGCTCAGGCCCTCCCGGTACCAGCCGGCGGGCAGCTTGCGGTCCGCCCGCCAGATCGAGTACTGCTCCTCGTCGTTGCGCACGACGAGATACACGTCGTCGGTGCCGGGGCGGGCCTCTGCGCCGCCCGCGCCGGTCGCGGAGTTGGCTTGCGTCACGGTGAACCTCCCGTAGGTGATGGGGCCGGCCACGGTTCGGAGCCGACCCGCCAAGCGTGTCCGCAACCGCCCGGCCGGGTCAGGGAGGAACGCGCCGAACCGGCGGCGCGCGTTGCTGCCGGATCTTCTCTGGTGACGCACGGCCGTGACGCGGGACCGTGCTCTCCGGTCGCGAACCGCCCGGCCGGGCCGAGCGATCACCGAACACCCCCTTCCGGAAGGAGCACGCGATGTCGGACGAGCACGCGACCGTCCTGCTGCCGGGCGGAGGCTGGCGGCTGTGGGAGCAGTTCGCGCTCCGCGGCCCGGGCTTCCCCGCCGACGGCGTGCTGCGGCTCGCCCCGCCCGGACTCGCCCAGGCCGCCGACAAGTTCGGTCCCGGCACCGAGCTGTCCGGACCGCAGTGGCAGGCGTTCGCCGAGGACCTCGCCACGGCCGCCGTGGACACCGCCCGGTACCTCCAGGGCATCGCCGCCCAGCCCCGCTTCCAGGCGGCTCTCGCCTGGCAGAACCCCGCCGTCCTGCGCACCGGCATCGCGCCGTTCCTGCGCTGGACCCCGAGTGCCGACAGCCGCAGCAGCATGCCCCGTCAGCGCGAGGAGCTGGTCGCCCACTACTGGCAGCGGTTCTGCGTGAAGAACGACACGATCGGCTTCTTCGGCCCGGTCGGCTGGGGCCGCTGGGCCCCCTCCGAGCCCGGCGGCATCCTGGTGGACCCCGGCACCGGCCTCCTCGCCGCGCAGGAGGTGTACTTCTCCGGCTGGGCGATCGACGCGCTCGCGAAGGTCCTGGCCGCGGACAGCGCGCTGATGCGCTGGATCCCGCCGCGCCGGGTGTCGTTCGTGCGCTGCGCGGACGGCACGGCACGGGTCCCGGGACGCCCGGCCCAGCAGGTCGCAGCACGGGACCTGGCTGTTCTGGAACGTTGCGACGGCACCAGGCACTTGAACGCCATCGCCGCTGAACTGGCCCTGAGCGAGGACGAAACGGCCGACATCGTCAGGGGCCTGGTCACCCACCGCTGGGTCCAGTGGCGGCTGGAGGTCCCCGCCGACACCCACCCCGACCGCGCCCTGCGCCGTATACTGGAGCGCGTCCCCGATGAGGCCGTGCGCGAACGGGCGCTGGAACGCCTCGCCGTACTGGAACGCGGCCGGGACGCCGTACGCGCCGCCGGCGCCGACGCCACCGCGCTGACCGCCGCGATCGGCGCGCTGGAGGCAGACTTCGCCGCGCTGACCGACAGCGAGGCCCAGCGCGCCAAGGGTGAACGCACCGCGCCCTGCCGGGGGTTGGTGTACTCCGACGCCCGACGTGCCGCCACCGCCACCCTAGGCGCCGGACTGCTGGCCCACCTCGAACCGCTCCAGCTGTGCCTGACGGCCGCCCGCTGGATGACGAACCGCTTCGCCGAGGCCGTCCGCGCCCGCCTGCACACCGTGTACGACCGGCTGCGCGCCACCGGCGAGCCGGTCGACCTGGCCACCCTGTGGCTGCACACGCTGCCCTCCCCGCACCCCGACGCCGGCGACCTCGTCGACGCCGTACAGGCCGAACTCCGCGCCAAGTGGGCTCGGATCCTCGACGTTCCGCCGGGGGGGCGCAGGGTCCGGCTGACCACGGCCGAACTGGCCGAAGGGGTGCGCCGGGAGTTCGACGAGCCCGGCGACGGCTGGTCGCTGGCCCGGTACATCAGCCCCGACGTGCTGGTCGTCGCCGACGACGAGGACGCCCTCGCCCGCGGCGACGTGCGACTCGTCCTCGGCGAGATGCACTGCGCGCTCAACACGATGGGCGCCTCACTGTTCGTGCACCAGCACCCCGACCGGGACGAACTGCTCGCCGAGACCACCCGCGACTTCCCCGGACCGCGCTTGCTTCCCATGCTGCCCAAGGAACTGCCACTGAAGTGGTCCACCCGCAGCCGGCCCTCGCTGGACCGGCCCCAGGACCACTACGTGGCCCTGGTCGACCAGACGGGCGACCCGCACCGCCCGCGCACGGCGGCGAGCGCCGACGTCCGCGTCGAGGACCGGGCCGGCCGGCTCACGGCCGTCCTGCCCGACGGCACCGCGTACGACGTGCTCGACGCCTACGCCAACACCCTCACCCAGCGCGTCATGGACCGCTTCACCCTGCGCCCCGAGGGCGAGCACACCCCGCGCATCACCGTGGACCGCATGACCCTCGCCCGCGAGACTTGGCAACTGCCCGTCTCGGACGTGGACTTCGCCGACGAGAAGACGGAGGCCGCCCGCTTCGTGCGGGCCCGGCACTGGCAGCTTCGGCACGAGCTTCCCCGGTTCGTGTTCGTGGTCTCCCCGACCGAACCCCGGCCGTTCTACGTCGACTTCGACAGCCCGGTGTACGTCACCATCCTCGCCAAGGCGGCGCGCAGGCTCGCCCGCAAGGACCCCGGGGCCCGGCTGAAGGTCAGCGAGATGCTGCCTACCCCCGAACAGGCATGGCTCACCGACGACGAGGGGCGCCGCCACACCTCGGAACTTCGGTTCGTGGCCGTCGACCTGACCGTCACCGAGGCGGGGGAGAAGTGATGCGCACGGTCGCCGACGACATCGCCGCACACGCCGCCCGCCACCCGGAACGCGTCGCGCTCAGCACGCCCTGCGGTGACGTGACGTACGCCCGGCTCGCCACCCGGATCGAGGAGATCGCCCGCCTGCTGCGCGCCCACGCTGTCCGCCCCGAGACCGTCTGCGCCGTGGCCGTCGAACACGGCACCGACGCGGTCGCGGCCATGGCCGCCGTGCTGCACTGCGGTGCCGCCTTCCTCACCCTGGACGTCGGCTTGCCCCACGACCGGCTCACGGCCTTCGTCCGCAGCGCCGGCGCCCGCCTGCTGCTGACCCACTCGGCCCTCGCCCCGGCCCTGGACCTGAGCCTGCCCACGGTCGCCCTCGACCGGCCCGACCGGCCCGGCGCCACGGACGGCCCGCCGCCCACCGGCCCGGTCGACCCCCAGGCTCTCGCCTACGTCAGCCACACCTCCGGCAGCACGGGGGAACCCGGCGCAGTCCTCGTCGAACACGGTTCCCTCGACGCCTATCTCCGCGACACCGCAAGCGAGTTCGGCCTCGGCCCGGACACCGTGGCCCTGCAGACGGCACCCCTCGGATACGACGCCTCGATCCGGGACACCTTCGTACCGCTGCTGGCCGGAGCACGCCTGGTGATCGTGGACCGGGCCCGGCTGCTGCGCCCCGCGGAGTTCGCCCGCACCGTGCGCGAGCACCGGGTGACCGCCCTGCTCAGCGTCACCCCGTCCTTCCTGTCCCACCTGGCCGGCCGGGCCGACGTGCCCGGTCTGCCCGACCCGCTGGCCGGTGTCGCCCTGGTCGCCTCCAGCGGGGAATCGCTGAGGCCCTTCCTCGCCGCGGGAGGCCGCGGCCTCGTACCCGGGCGGCTCGTCAACCAGTACGGTCCGACCGAGTGCACCATGACCACCACCCGGCACAGCGTGCCCGCCCCGCCCGACCCCTCCACCGACCTCGTGGGCCTGCCCCGCGCCGGTACCGTCGTCCGGGTGCTGGACGCGGACCTGACCCCGGTCGCCGACGGCACGGTGGGCGAGGTGTACATCGGGGGAGCCGGCGTGGCCCGCGGCTACGGCGGGCTCCCCGCTCGCACGGCCGCCTGCTTCGTCCCGGACCCCCTCGGTCCGCCGGGCGCCCGCCTCTACCGCACCGGCGACCTCGGCTGGTGGGGACCCGGAGGGCTGCGCTACGCCGGCCGCACCGACCGCCAGGTCAAGATCCGCGGCTACCGTGTCGACCCGGCCGAGGTCGAGGGGGCGCTGCTGGCGTATCCGGGCGTCACGGGGGCGGTGGTGACACCGCACACCGACGAGCAGGGCCGTGCGTACCTGCTCGCCCATGTCACCGGCGACCTGGCCGGCACCAAGGACGCGCGGCTGCGCGCCCACCTCGCCGACTCGCTGCCGCCGCACCTGATGCCGCGCCGCTTCCTGCGCCTGGACACCCTGCCCACCACGCGCGGCGGCAAGGCCGACCGCCGGACGCTGGCCGCTGGGATGACGTCATGACCGCCACCGGTGTGCGCAGGGGAACCACGGCCGCCCCGGTCGGGGCCGGTGACACGGGAGCGGCGGCCGGTCACGTGCGATCCGTAGACGGTGCCGCCCGGGCCGGAGGCGGTGATGTGCGATCCGGAAGGGGTGCCGTCCGAGGAGCCGTTGACGTGGGGACCGTCGGGGGCGATCCCGGGACGGGCCTGCACGAGGCCGGGTTGGACGTGCCCTGCAAGGGGCTCGGTGCCGCGGTCGTAAGTGGGCTCGGCGTCGCCGGGAGTGGGGCGGCCGAGCCGGGACTCGGCGAGGCCGACCTCAGGGCCGCCGCCGCCCGTATCGCACCGTACGTCATCCGCACCCCGCTGATCCCCGGCCCGGGGACCGCGACACACGGCACGGGGCTGCTACTGAAGGCCGAACACCTCCAGCTCGGCGGCTCGTTCAAGATGCGCGGGGCCGCCAACGCCGTCCTCGCCCTGGGCGCCGACCGGGTTGTCACGGGTTCCTCCGGGAACCACGGGATCGCCCTGGCCCGGATCGCTCGCTCGCTCGGCATCCGGCTGACCGTCGTTCTGGCAGCGGGCGCGACGCCGGCGAAGGCCGCCGCCATCCGCGCGCTCGGCGCCGAGACCGTCCAGGTCGGCGGCGGAGTGGCGGAACGGGAGGAGCGCGCCCGGATTCTGGCTGCCGAGCGGGGCGCGGTCCTCGTCCCGTCCTCGGACCATCCCCTGGTCGTCGCCGGACAGGGCACGGTCGGACTCGAACTGCTGGCCGACGCCCCCGACATCGAGACGGTCTACGTCCCCACCGGCGGCGGCGGACTCCTCGCGGGCCTCTGCCTCGCCGCCGGTTCCCGCCCCGTCCGGGTGGTCGGCGTCGAACCCTCCCTCACCCCGCGCTACGCGCGCTCCCTGGCCGCCGGTCGTCCGGTCCGACTGCCCGCCCGCACCACCGTCGCGGACGGGCTGCGCGGCCAGTACCCCGGGCGCGTCCCCTACCCGATCATCCGGGACCGCGTCGACGAACTGATCGCCGTCGGCGACGCCGAGATCCTGGCCGCCACGGCCTTGCTGCACCGCCTCGGCGTCGAAGCCGAACCGAGCGGAGCCGTCGCCCTCGCCGGAGCGCTGCGCGCCGGCCGCCGCGAACGGGCCGTGGCCATCGTCTCGGGCGGCAACACACCCGCCCGTCTGCACGCCTCGTACCTCACCCACACCCGAACGAACGAGAAGGAACACACGTCATGACCTCGAACACCGCCACCCCTGCCGGTCCGGCCACCGCCGTCGACACCGTCGACCTGCTGGTCGGCATCTTCCGGGAGGTGCTCCGCCTGCCCGACCTCACCGCGGAGACCGACTTCTACGAGGCGGGCGGCGACTCGCTCACCGCCTTCCAGATCACCGGCCGCCTCCAGGAGGAACTGGGCGCAGACGTCCCGGTCTCCCTGGTCTTCGCGTACCCGACGCCGCTGGAACTGGCCGAGGTCGTCGAGGCCGACTACGGCGCCGCCTGACCGGCTCTCCCGGCAAGGACCGTCCACCCGTGCTCGCCAAGGAGAGCCGTGCCATGACCGAAGATCTCGTGCCGTCCCTCGGCCGCTGGCGTCTGTGGGAGCAGTTCGCCCTGCGCGGACCGGGCTTCCCCGCCGACGGTGTCCTGCGGCTCGCCCCCGCCGGACTGGCCGAAGCGGCCGACAAGTTCGAGGCCGACGAGCCGCTCGACGGTCCCGCGTGGGCAGGCTTCGCCCGCCTCTTCGCGGAGTCCGCCGTGGAGACCGCGAACAACCTGCAGGACATCGCCCGCATGCCGGCCTTCCGGGAGGCGGTGGCCTGGCAGAACCGGCCGGTGCTCACCTCCGGCATCGCCCCGTTCCTGCGCTGGACCCCGAGTGCCGACAGCCGCAGCAGCATGCCCCGTCAGCGCGAGGAGCTGGTCGCCCACTACTGGCAGCGGTTCTGCGTGAAGAACGACACGATCGGCTTCTTCGGCCCGGTCGGCTGGGGCCGCTGGGACCCCTCCGCGCAGGGCGTCGCCGTCGACCCTGGAGCGGGCATGATCGCCAAATCCACCGTCTACTGGGCAAGTTGGGGCATCGACGCGCTCGCGAAGACCCTGGACGCCGACCCCGACCTGCGGGAGTGGACCGCACCCCGCCGCATGCCGTTCCTGGTGCTGGACGGCGACCGTGTCCGGGTGCCCGGCCGGCGCGCCGTCACCGTGTCCGCGGAGGAAGCGGCCGTCCTCGCCCGCTGCGACGGCGTCCGGCCGGCCCGGCGGATCGCCGCCGAACTGCCGGGCACCGACGTCCCCGCCGTCCTGGCCGACCTTGTCGCCCGCCGCTGGGTGCAGTGGCGGCTGGAGGTTCCCGCCGGCACCCACCCCGACCGGGACCTGCGCGCCTTCCTCGAAACCGTCGGCGCGGCCGGACCACGCCGACGGGGTCTGGAGGCGCTGGACCGGCTGGAGCGAGGGCGCGGCGCGGTAGCGGCGGCCCGTGACGTCGACGCCCTGATCGAGGCGCTGACGGCACTCGAACGCGACTTCACCGAACTCACCGCCACGGCCGCGGTACGGGAGAAGTCCGCGTCGACCGCGCCCTGCCGGTCGCTGGTGTACTCCGACGCGCGCCGGTCCGCCACCGCCCGCCTCGGCCCCGCGGTGCTCGACGCACTTCGCCCGCTGCGGCTGCTGATGGACAGCGCCGCCTGGCTGACCTCTGGGCTGGCGGCGGTGGTGAAGGAGGAGACACGCCGTGTCCACGACCGCCTCGCCGCCGAGGGCCCGGTCGACCTGGCGTCCTTCTGGTTCGCCTCCCTGCCGGTGCTGCACGGCGCCGCCCGCAGCGCCGCCTGCGACGCGCAGCGGGAGTTCGCCGCACGCTGGCAGCGCATCCTGAAGGTTCCCGCGGGCGCTCGGCGCGTGGCCGTGGCGTCGGCCGACGTCGAGGCGGCGGTACGAGAGCGGTTCGCGGCCACCGGCGACGGGTGGACGGCTGCCCGCTATCTGAGCCCGGACGTGCTGATCGCCGCCGACGGCGCCGAGGCCGTCGCGCGCGGCGACTTCACCCTCGTCCTCGGCGAACTCCATCTCGCCGCCAACACCTTGGGAGCCTCCCTCTTCACCCACCAGCACCCGGACGTCACCGAACTGCTCGACCTCACCGACCGCGATCACCCCGGTCCGCGTCTCATGCCCCTGATCCCGAAGGAGCATCGCGCACGCCTGTCAGCCCGGGTCCGCCACACCCTCGTACGCCCCCAGGACCACCTGGTGGCCCTGGCGGACTTCACCGCCGACCCCGCCCGTCCCCGCACGGTCCGCAGCGCCGACGCCACGGTCGAGGACCGCGACGGCGACCTCGTGGTCAGGCTCGCGGACGGCACGGCCTTCCCGGCGGTGGACGTCTTCTCCCACGTTCTGACCACCTTGTCGATGGACCTCTTCCGACTGCTGCCGGAGGCGGACCACACGCCCCGCGTCACCCTCGACCGCCTGGTGGTCGCCCGCGAGACCTGGCGTCTGCCGGCGGCGCACGCCGGGTTCGCCGACGAGAAGGACGAAGCCCGGCGCTTCGTCCGGGCCCGCCGCTGGCGCACCGAACTGGGCCTGCCTCGCTATGCGTTCGCCGTCCTGCCGACCGAGTCGCGCCCCTTCTACGTCGACTTCGACAGCCCCGTCTACGTCACCATTCTCGCCAAGGCCCTGCGCCGCCTGGCCCGCAAGGAACCGGAGGGCACGGTCGCGTTCACCGAGATGCTGCCCACCCCGGAGCAGACCTGGCTCACCGACGACGAAGGCCGTCGTTACACCTCGGAGTTGAGGTTCGTGGCCTTCGACACGGAACCGGACCGGTGATCCCGGCTCGGCAGTGCAGTACACGGATGGGCAATCGGGGACCACGCGGTGTGTACGACAGGCAACGGCCTGGGTGTCGCAGATCAGGGGCACTTCGTCATCACACCGGAAAGGCCGGCGGCCGTGCGGCCGATGGCAGTCGGCGGGCCGGCCCGGCCGCGTCCGACCGTGCCGCCGGTCGGCTACCGGGCCGGGTCGCGACGGTACAGCCAGGCGGCTCCCGCGAGGAAGACCGTCGCCCAGATCGTGAGGTTGGCCAGTGCCACGCCGACCGGGCCGCCGGTGAGGGGGAGGCGGGCGAGTTGGCCGACTCCGTAGCCGGGGGTGAACGGGGCGAAGGAGCGGACCGACTCCGGCAGGAAGGGCAGCGGGACGAACAGGCCGCCGCACAGGGCGAGCAGTGCCAGTGCGGGGCCGACGAACTGCATGACGTTCTCGGAGGGCAGCACGAATCCCGCGAAGAGGCCGAGGGCGGCGAAGACCGAGGAGCCGAGCCAGGCGATCAGGCCGGAGAGCAGCCAGACCCGCAGCGGGGCCCGCACTCCGGAGGCCGCGCCGAGGGTGAACTCCACGGCCACCGACAGCAGTCCGAGCAGCATCGCGGTCAGCACCTTGATCGTGAGGTGGGCGAGCGGGAGCAGCGGCGTGACGCGCAGTTGCCTGGTCCAGCCGAGGCTTCGCTCGATCGCGACGGCGGCGCCGCAGGAGGTGGCGGCGAGCATCGAGCCGTAGACCGCCATGTTGATCATGGTGAGCCGGCGCACCCCCGTCTCTCCCGCGGCCTGGCCGGCCTGCGGCAGGCCGAAGGAGAGGAAGAACAGTGCGGGCATTCCCAGGGCGAAGACCAGGGTGCGCCGGTTGCGCAGCACCCGTCGCGCCTCCAGTCGCAGGGCCACGGTGTTGAATCCGCCGTACGGCGGGCGGGCGGAGGCCTCGGGGTCGGTTGTGGCGGGGGTCATCCGTGCTCCTCGGGGTCGGGCTCGGTGGTGCCGGCGGGCGACCGGGAGGAGCCGCGGCCGGTCAGTGCCACGAAGGCCGACTCCAGGGTGGCGGTGATCTCCAGGTCCCGGGCGGCGGTGTGGTTCAGCAGATGGCGGGCGACCCGGTCGGAGTCGCGGGTGCGCAGCATGACCGAATCGCCGTGCACCTCCGCGGAGTCCACGCCGGGCAGGGCTTGGACGGTCGCCGGCTCGGCTCCGGGCCAGAGCACCCGGATCCGGCGGCCGGTCGCCAGGTTCTTGATCCTCGCTGCCGGGCCGTCGGCCACCACGACGCCTTCCCGTACGACCACGATCCGGTCGGCGTGCGCATCGGCCTCGTCGAGGTAGTGGGTGGCGAACAGCACGGCCCGGCCGCGTTCCGCGTCGCGGCGGACCGCCTTCCAGAAGTCCTGCCGGGCCTCGACGTCCATGCCGGTGGTCGGCTCGTCGAGAACCAGCAACCGCGGTTCCGGCAGCAGGGCCAGCGCGAAGCGGAGCCGTTGCTGCTCGCCGCCGGAGCACTTGCCGACCCGTCGTCCGGCGATCGACGTCAGCCCGGCCACTTCCAGCACCTGGTCGACCGGTCTGGCCTTCGGGTACACGGAGGAGACGTACCGGACGGTCTCGGCGACCGTGAAGTCGCGCAGCAGGCCGCCGCTCTGCAGCGCGGCGGCCACCAGGCCGTGCCGGACCGCGTCCACGGGGAGGCGGCCGCAGACCCGGACGGTGCCCGAGTCGGGCCTGGCCAGGCCCAGCAGCAGGTCGATGGTGGTGGACTTGCCTGCGCCGTTCGGCCCGAGGAAGGCGACCACCTCGCCGGCTTCGACCCGCAGGTTCAGGCCGTCGACCGCCGTGACCTCGCCGAAGTGCTTGTGTACGTCGACGAGTTCGATCACCGCACGCCCACTCGGTCGACGTTGCGTCACGACGCACCGCCGTGCTGTTGGAGGAGGTCCAGCAGGATCGCGGCCATCATGCCCTCGCGGCCCGCGCCGACACCCAGCCGGTTCTGGGTCATGTGGAGTTGGGAGCCGAGGATCCGGCCGGCGCCGGGGGTGCCGTGGGACTCGGTCCACAGTTCGGCGGCCGGCCGGAGCCTGGTCGTCCAGGCACTCCAGCGGGACGGGGCGCCGTCGGCCAGGGCGGCCAGCGCCCCCGCGCTCGCTCGCAGCCGGTCGGCCTGCTCGGCGACGCCGCGGGCGAAGCGTTCGGCGGCTTCTCCCCGGCCCGGCCCGCCGGACCACTCGGCCCAGCCGTCGCGCACCGCGCGCAGCAGTGCCTGCTGGTCGCCGGGCCAGGCCGACAGGGTCGCGGCCATCGCCTCCAACCCGTCCGCGACGCTGCGGCCGTGTCCCGGGCGGGCCCGGCAGGCGCGCAGCGCCACCACGCTGGAGGCATGGAACAACTCCTCGTTGAGCGCCATCTGTCCGGGCCCGCCGTAGCGCCGGATCTCCGGCTCGTACACCGCCGGGTGGACACCCGGCGGCAGCAACTCGCCGAGGCCGAGTGCGTGACCGCCTTCGCCGAGGTCGGCGAGCGGCCGTGCGGCCTGCCGGTACGAGGCGGCGGTGATCCGGTCCTCGGGCGGCAGCTCGGCGGTGACGGCGTCCGTCCGGGCGGTCAGCTCCGCGGTGATCCGGGTGGCCGCCGGATCGCCCAGGTCGGCGATCCGCAGTCGCAGATGCGGACCGCCCTGCCAGTAGCGGAGGAAGAACCAGGGCCGGGGCGGGTCGCCCGGCCCCTGACCGGCCACGTGCTCCTCGACCACCGGAACCACGGCTCGGAGCAGCAGGTTCTCCAGCGCTGCGGGTCGCAGCGAGCCCGCGTGCAGGTGCCAACTACGCCATCGGCCCTGGGCGTCGGGTGTCCTCATGTGCGCAGGTCCAGCATCGGTTCGGTGAAGCGGGACGTCCCGCAGACGGTCATGAACACCGGGGTCTCCTCGCGGCGTAGGCCGAGCAGGGGCTGCACGTGGTACTCGACGAAGGAGCGCGCCGGACGGGCGACCAGCCCGTGCGCGGCCGCCGCCAGGCAGAGGCCGTGCACGCTCCAGCCCAGGCAGAGCTGGAGCAGGCCGAGGGCCGGCGGACCGAAGTCGTCGAGCAGCGCGTCGACGTCGACGGAGTGGACCCAGACCATCGCCGCGTGGCGCATCCCGGAGTCGGTGTTCGGCGAGGGCTGCTGGGCGAATCCGGGCTGGAGCGCGGCCATGATCCTGGGCCGGACCGGACCGGGCGTCAGTTCCCCGCCCTCGACCCGGTGGATGCCGGTCGGCAGACCGCCGACCCGTTGCAGGGCCACGCTCAGTCGGACCCGGTCGGCGACCTCGGCGAGCAGACGGTCCGGCGGGGGCCGGTCGGCCCACGCCAGCAGATCGGCGAGGCAGTCGGCGGAGACCTCGGAGGGCCGCAGCGCGAAGCCGTACAACCGGTCCGGCATCCGACCGGAGGTGCGGTTCCACAGCACCTCCGCCCAGTCGGTGCCGCCGGCCGGGCCGTCCTCGGGCAGCCCGCGGGCCGGTGGCGGCGGCCCTGGCGGCAGGCCGTGACGCAGGGCACTGACGGCGGCCATGTCCCGGACCGACGGATCGTCCGGCTCCAGCAGGGAGTCGCGGTGGTCCGACCCGCCGCCGGCCGGGCTGGGCAGCACCGTGCTCGGCCCGGCCGGGCCGAGGCCACCGAGCCGGACGGCCAGCGGGGCGGACCAGGTGCCGGGACCGGCCGAGCGGACCACGGCCTCGGCCTCGGCGGTGCTCCCGCCGTCCAGCGCGAGCCGGGCCTCCACCCCGAGCAGGTCCGCGGCCACGCACAACGACCGCAGATTGACCCCGAGTTCGACCTCGGTGACGGCGTACCGCATCCGGCCGTAGGCGGCGGGCAGGTCGCTGTAGCGGGCGGCCAGCAGCACCGATGTCCCGTCCCCCGTCAGCGCGGCCGCTCCCTCGGGCGGCGTCACGTCCACCAGCGCGTGCCGGTACACGTCGAGATAGCGGACCGCCGACCCCTGGGCGAGGAAGGCGTGCACCGGGTACTTCGCCCGCCCGGAGGCGACCGAACGGTGGTCGGCGTAGCGGTGCGAGGGCTCGCGGCGCTGGAGGCCGAAGGCGGTGGCCAGCAGGTGCCCGAGCCGGTCGCGCGGGGCCGGCGCCGCGACGGTCCCGGGCTCGCGGGGTCCGGGGTACGAGGTGGCGGCCAGCAGTTCGTGGGTGCCGAGCGGCAGCGGCACGCCGGTGGACGAGCGGGCCCACCGGGGCGGCAGGGCGCTGGTGGTGGGCGCCCCGTCGTCCACCAGGTGCTGTTCGCCGAGGTGCCCCTTGCCGGGGCCCTGCCGGAAGACGAAGCGGCGGACGTCGGCCAGGGTCGGCGCACCGGGTCGGGTGGCTGCGGACGCGGACGCGGACGCGGTCATGGGAAGGGGTGGGGGTCGAGGGGCAGGTCGGCCGGATCCGCGTCGAGCCGCGAGAGCAACCGGTCGAGGCCGGACAGGCGTTGGTGTGCCTGCCCGAAGCACATCGGCAGGATGCCGGGCACCACGCACTTGACCACCGACATGCCGAGCGCGGAGTGATCGGGGGTGGACTGCTCGACAGCCAGCACGGTGCCGAGCCCGGCCGCCCGGTAGAGGTCGAGCACGTATTCCAGCGCGCCGGTCACGTCACCGCGCGCCGCGCGGATCAACGGCCGCGGCCAGCCACCGAAGGCGTCCGCCAGCGGCAGCACCGGGCCGCCGAGGACCCGTTCGACCCGAGGCAGCAGTTCGGGGAACGTGTAGCGGCGCCAGTGCTGCGCCAACTCCTCCACCTGCCAGGGGTCGTCGATCAGCGGCTCCAGCGGCTTCGGATCCCAGTTCAGCCCGCCCGTCACCAACTGGGCCAGCTCCCACAGCGCCGAGCGCACCGCCCGCTCGGGATCCGGGTGGCAGCCGGCCGTGCTGAAGCTGGCCGGCAGACCCCCGTCGCGCCGCACCGCCAGCGCCCAGACCGCGGGCACCGGGATGTCGGCGGTGGCGACCAGCAGGTGGACGTCGTAGCCGTGCTTCTCGGCCGTCCTGAGCAGCAGCCGCGACTGGCGGTCGCGGACGGTGGCCGGATCGACGGCGGGCAGCGGGCGGGCGAGGTGCCAGGCCTGGAGGAAGGCGTCCCGCTCGGCGAGTTCGAGGAGCGAGTGCAAGGCCGCCTCCTCGAAGCCGCCGCCGAGGGCACAGCCGCTGGAGGATTCCAGGAAGGAGCCGCGCCGGCTCTCCCCCTCCGCCGCCCTGATCCGGTAGCCGTACCGGTAGAAGCCGATCTCGGCCGGGACCAGGCGGGGTTCGCCGCCGGTCAGTGGCCGGGCCCACACCCAGTCCAGCGGGGTGTCCTCGGTGTACCGCCGCACCTTGCTCGACGGGGAGGCGAGTTGGCGGTCGGTGTAGCCGCCGAGGGTCGCCGGGTCGAGCGCGAGAGCACCGAGCTCCCGGTGGGGCACGTCGGGGACGACGGTCGCCGCGTGCGGGTAGCCGGCCTGGCGCTCCATCGCCTCGTACATGCCGACGGCCTCGGCCTCGCGGAACCGCATCCCCCGGCCGAGACCGGACGGTGTCCCCGCCAGTACGTCGACCTCGCTCACCGGGAAGCTGCCCGACGCGTAGCGGGTGATCCGCACCACCGGGCCGAAGCGGGGATCCGCGAACGCGGCCCGCATCCGGTCCGGGTCCATACCGAAGGGCGCCGGACTCTGCCGGGTCGGTACCTCGGCCGTGGTCGGACGCCGCACCGGCCGTGGCAGCGCCGGCGGCCCGTCGGCGGCCGAGGCCAGCAGCGGCGGGCCACCCCCGCACAGGCGGCACCGGAAGGTCCGCATCACCCGGTGCCGGGCGACCACGCCGGTCCGCGAGACGGCCACCAGCTCACCGGGCCCGGGCGCGGCCTGGGCCGTGAGCACCGCACCGACCACCGCCTCCAGCCACGGCGACACGGGGACCGCCCGACCGGGGGCGGGGGTGCGCGCGTCGGGTTCGCTCCGGTGGGCGCCCGCCCGCTCGCGTTCGCGCCGGTCGCTCTCGGGGCGCTTCTCGGGGTCCCAGCGGCGGTAGGTGTCGGCGGCGGCGGCGCAGCCCGGGCAGGCCAGGGCGCCGTCCGGGGTCCAGCGTGGTCCGATCTGGATCTCGGTGGCGCCGATCCGGACGGACAGCAGATCCTTGCCCGAGGCACGGGCGGCGGCCATCGCCCGGCGTTCCCAGTCCAGATCGAGCTCGCCATGGGCGGTCAGCACGCAGCCGTCCAGTCGCTCGGCCCAGGTCCGCCAGTCCCAGGAGCCCGGCGCACCGGGGCCGATCAGGGGCCCGGTCGCCGACGGCTGTCCGGGGGTTTCCGCCACCGTGGTGTCCTCGGTCATGAGAGCCGCACCGGCCCGCAGTGGAGCGGGAGTTGTCCGGTGACCGGGTCGTGGGTCAGTCGCCGGGCGCGGACGGTACGGCCCCGGACGGCCGGTTCGGTGCCGAGGCGGCTCAGGGCCGGCCGCACCGCGGTCACCGGGCAGGTCTCCAACACGCTGGTGCCGACCGGCTGTTCGGCGAGCAGCCCGCGCACCTCGGGGTCGGCCTGGGCACGGGCGACGGCGGCGGCGAGGGCCGACCGGGTCGCGGTGGCCGGGGTATCGCCCCATTCGGTCGCGGCCACCGTCCCGTCCTGCTCCGTGACCGTCACCAACGACCAGCCGGACACCGGACACTGACGATGCGTCAGTTCCACCGTGCGGCCGAACCAGGACTCCAGGAGGCCGAACAGCGTCCGGCCTTCGGTGCTGCCGAGTCCGTCCCATCCGAGCCGGTCGCCCGGACGGCCGAGCAGGAGTTCGGCGCCGAGCTGACGCAGCACGCCGTCGAGCAGCCAGCGTCCCTCGGTCGTCCCGGCGGCGCCATCGGGCCCGGCCAGCCGGCGCGCCGCGGCCAGCAGCGCGCCGACGCCGGCGGCAGCGCGGTCCGGCCCCCACCCGGCGGCCCGGGCGGGGGCCGGACCGGTGAGCAGTTCGACGGTCTCCAGGCAGAACGGCAGCTGGTCCAGGTCCAGGTCTCGCCCGCGCCGCACCAGCCCGGTCCAACGGGTCGTCAGCGGAGTCCAGGCCGTCAGCAACTCCTCGGTCCCCGGCGGATCGGCGTCCTCCGTCGGCAGCACCGGGACGCCGAGTCCTTCGCCGTCCCCGGACGTCCCGGGCGACCCTGCGGGCGCCGACGGGGGCCCTGCCGCGGCTGGGACACCGTCACCGGCCGGCCCGTCCTGCGCGGCAGGGCCGTCCGGGAGGGGAACGCGGGTGGTCCGGAGCTGCCGGCCGTGGATCACCGTGGCCGTTCGGGGGGACCGGTCGAGATCGGTGAGGCCGGCCAGGACGGCGCGGGCCGCCAGCGCTCCGGCGAGGACCGCGCTGAGCGGGCGCGGGGCGCCGGCCTCGGGGTCCCCGGCCACCCAGGCCGCCGCGCGGTGGACGGCCGCTTCGAAGGCGGCCGTCCCGGTGGCGTCGTCCAGCTCGGCCACCAGGGCCACGTGCTCCCCGGCGTGCACGGCGACCACCCGGGTGCCGGGCGGCAGTGTCGCGGGCGGGCCGGACGGGTGCTCGTGATCCGCGACCAGCACCGCCCAGCCCGGATCCACCGGTTCGAAGCCGTCGGACAAGGCGACCGTGTCCGCCACCCCGTGGCGCCGCAGCGACCGCGCCGCCGTCTCGGCGGCGGGTCCGCTCCCCAGCACGCGCACCCGCGCGCCCCGGAGCCGCGCGAAGTCCCCGTAGGGGTCCGGGCTGTGGGCTTCCAGGTAGGCGAGTGTCTCGGCGTAGCGGGCCGCGGTGGCCCCGTCGGGTGCCGCGGTGGTCAGCGCGTCCAGGTCGAGCAGGACGTCCCGGTCCACCAGGGTGCGCAGGATCCGGTCGAGGACCGGGCGGGCGGACTCGCTCCCGAAGGCCGCCACGAGGGCGTCGACGTCGGTGCCGTCGCTGAGTTCCGCCAGCCGGCTGTCCAGGACGGTGTACAGCGTCGGCGGCCCCGCGAGGACGAAGGACTCGCCGTCCCGGGCGACGTGCACGCCCTGCCGGACGGGTGCGAAGTGCGTACCGGGGCGCAGTTTGACCCTCACTCGCCCTCCCCGGCGGACGCGGCCTGCGGCTGCTCGGAGCCCGGGCCGTGCGCCATGTCGTACTCCAGCAGCCACTCGCCGGCCGTGACCCCGCCGCGCACTCCGGGCAGGGCCTCCTCGAAGAACCCGGCGCTGCGGCGCTCCAGGAACTTCGGCAGCACCCGCACCATCAGCGCGCTGCCCAGGTCCAGGTACTGGGGCTTCTCCCGGCTGCGTGTCCTGAGGTAGCGGGTGAGCGCCGCGGCGGCGGCGTCGCCGGACAGCCGCTGGCCGGCCGGCATGCCGAGCGGGGTCTTCATGACGATCTCCTCGGGTATGTCGTGAGCGGCCCGCCAGCGCGTCATGGCGATCAGGTGGGCGGCCTCGTCCTCCGGCTCGCCGGCCGTCATGGACGGGAGGTCGTCCCCCGGGTACCAGCGGCGGCGCTGCATCACCACGTCCCCGGCGACCAGCCGGGGGTAGCGGACGGTGCCGCCGTCGAGGTCGCGTCGCTGGGTGTGCAGCTGCCCGACCGGGTCGAAGGCGACCCGGCCCGTGTCGTACAGCCAGACGGCCAGGGTGAGCGGCGTGGGCTGGAGTTCGACCCACTTCATGCCCAGCGACATCACCCGGACCGGCCGCCCGTCCCGGTCGAGCAGATCGAGCCGGTCGGTGGCCGGGTCGTGGGCCAGCGTGACTCCGAGCCAGTCCTCCGGAGTGAAGGTCTCGTCCAGCAGCCGCATCCGGTGGTTGATGTTGGCCCGGTGCAGTCCGCGGTCCTCGACCAGCCGGACGCCGTCGGAGCCGAACCGGTGCTGGATCCGGCGGGTGATCCGGGACGCGACGTCACTGCCGAGCTCGGCCTGAGCGCCGAGGAAGCGGGTGGCCAGCTGGCCGTGCCCGGTGTAGCAGGCGTTCAGCACCAGCCGGCCGTCGGCGGGCTGGACCAGCAGGCCGTACGACGCGGTGGGGAGCCGGAAGCGGTCGGGCAGGCCGTCCGCGAGCGAGGCGAGCAGGCCGGGGTCCACCGAGACCTCGGCGTCCTCGCCGGCCTCGCGGATCCGGGCGGCGAGGACGCCGAGGGCGGCGGCGCGCCGGCGGCGCAGCTCGGACAGCGAACCGTCGGCGGGGCCCCACTGCTCGGCGTCGGCCCGGGTGAGCGAGAGTTCCCGGCCGCGGACCAGGGTGACCAGTTCGTCGGCGTGGTCGAGCAGGTCGACCCGGGCACCGACGCCGAAGCGGTCGGTGAAGGCCCGGGTGAGCAGGGCGCGGATCTCGTGATGCCGGTCGAAGAGGCTCTGGAAGGCGGTCACCCGGCCGAGGTCGACCAGCGCGGCGCGGTAGCCCTCGGGCGAGACGGCGCCGGGTTCCAGCAGGTAGTCCTCGTTGACCTGGAGTTTGGCGGGGCAGGTGCTGAGCTCGTTGAGCGCGGTCTCGGCGGTACGGATCCTGTTGAGGGCGGCCCGGCGTCCGCCGACCGAGTCCCGGGCCATCAGGTCGAGGTCGGCGGCGATCGCGGCGACCGTCGCGGCTGCCTCCGGGTGGTGCTCGGCGAGCAGCTTCTCGGCGGGCGGCAGCGGGTCGGCGGCCTGCTCGTCGAGGACCGGGGCGGCCACCAGGATCTGCGCGTCGACGACGGCGGTGACCAGCCGGGCGGCATCCGGCTCGGGCACCGCGAACCGGCGGGCGAGTTCGGCGGTCAGCAGCTCGACCGGCAGCGGGCCGAGGACGGTGAGCTTCAGGACGGTGGTCAGCTGCTCGTTGAGCTCGGCCGCCAGGGTGCGCCGTCGGCCGTCCGTGACGTGCTGGAAGCGGATGTGGTTGCCCTCCCGCCGGAGCATCGCGTTGCGCTGGACGACGGCGGGGAGTTCACCCGGGCGGGGCGGGGCCGCGATGCCGTTGACCAGGCTGGAGAAGAGCGCCCGGTCGGGGGTGAGTACGGAGTGGGCGCGTCGGCGGTCGAAGGCGGCCTCGTCGAGGCGGCGGCCGTCCTCGGACCAGTCGGCGAAGCCGACGGCGGTGAGCCGGGACAGCGGACTGACCCGCAGCAGGGCGCGCGCGAGGTGCTGGAGCAGTCCGCGCTCGGACTTGCGCTGACGGGCGGTCGGCGCCCCCGGCGAGGCGCGGTAGCGCTGGGCCGCGTCGAGCACCTGGGGGGAGTTGAGGGCCAGCGACAGCTGGAAGGGCTCGGAGCCGACCGCCTGGGCGAGCCGTTCACGCTCCTCGGCGAGGAAGCCCGGCAGACCCGCCTCCAGTGCGGTACGGGCGAGCTGGCCGCGTTCGCTGGCGGCCAGCCAGGCGGTGACGGCCGGCGGGAGCGGCGTCTGCCAGCCGTCCCGCAGGTCGGCGGCGTCCGGGGAACGGTCGTTGAAGACGGCGCGCTTGAGCCGCAGCAGGCGGTGGCGTTCGCGGCCGACGGCGACCCCGGCGAGTTCGTAGAGCTCCTCGCAGACCTCGCCGGCCAGCGACCGGCAGTCCCGATGCGCGGTGAACAGGGCCCGCAGGACGGTACCGAGCCGGTCGCCGCCCAGGCGCACACCCGGGGTGGGATTCACCCGGTACATGGGTGTGTCGGCCAGGTTCCAGGACGTGGTCACGCCAGCTCCCTGCTGAAGGCTCGCACCCGCTCGATGGACGACACACCGGTCAACTCGTCGGCCCCCTCGCCCAGTCCGTAGCAGAGGTAGTACCGCTGCATCGGGGTGATGCCGAAGCAGGTCAGGCCGGCGTAGAGGACGTTCAGCACGATCCGGTGCGCGATGTGACGGTAGGAGGGCTTGCGCAGCATGCCGCCGTCCAGGACCGCGCCGATGAACTCGCTGCGGACCGGGGTGCCGAGCGGGTGCTCCCAGTCCCCGCCGCCGGCCGCGCCCTGAAGGACACGGTCGTCGACGGCCTGGCCGGCGGTGTGGGCCTCGGCCACTCCCCAGGCGTACTGCATGGCCCGCTCCCATGACCGCAGGGTGTCGCTCTGCACCGGTGCCTGAAGGGCGTCGAGGAAGACCTGACGGTCACTCAAGTAGCGTGCGGCGAAGGCGGATCTGAGGTCGGCGTGCTTCCCGGTCACCGAGGCGACGCCCTCGGCGTGCGAGCGGTACGGCAGCGCGCCGGCGCTGATGCCGCGCGGGTGGGTGCGGGCGAGCAGCGCGAGGACCTGGGCGAGGTGCGGCAGCAGGTCGGCCTCGGGGACGGCCAGCGAGCCGAGCGCCGGTTCGAGGAAGCGTCCCATGATCTGGTCGACGGCCTGGGAGAGCGCCGGGGAATCGGTGCGCGGCCGGTGCGGTTCGGCGATCACGGTGCCCTGCGGATGGCGGGGCAGCAACTCGTCCCGGACGTTCTCCCAGCGGGCGAGTTCCCGCGCGCGGCGCAGGTAGGTCTCCTGGTCCGGGGCGCTCGCGCCGCGGGCGGCGGCCAGTGCGGTCGCGGTGGCGACGAACTCGTCGGCGTCGACGGCCCGTTCGCCGTAAGGGCGGAGGGTCAGGAGGAGGTGTGAGCCGTGCAGCCAGCCTCGGCGCACATGGACCACGGGGAGCTGCTGCGAGCTTTTCAGGTGCAGCAGGGGCTCGCTGATTTCTCGCAGCAGCTCCCGCGGATTATCCGAATAGTCGAAAACCCGTATGGCCAGGCCCGGATCGATAGTTCGCATGACGACTCCAGGAAATGCACGATTCGGTCGGTCGGCGTGAAACCGGCGGCACGATCGCTGACGGCCGTTCGGTACGGTGTCACCGGCTCTGCCGGTACCCGACTACGAGAAGTCGGGGATGGTCAGCCGCGGGAGATCAGCAGCAGGAGGAGGAGGTGCTGAGCGAGCCACTCCCGACGTTGTTGAGCGTGTCCTCGGTGAGGATCTCCTCGCCGTCCTCGGTGTAGCCGATGATGATGATGACCGAGGCGCCCATGTCGGGCAGCGCGACGGCGTCGTTGGCGTCCAGGACGGCCAGCTCGTTGACGTCGAACGCGGCGAAGTCCACAGCAGTGCTCATGGGGTTCCTTTCGGATCGACCGGCGGGCTGCCGGTGGCTGGGCATGAGCTAACTGCCTGCCGGGAGACCCGGGCAAGGAATTCGAACGGCAGCAAAGTGCCGCCGCCTGCCTTTCTTGCCGTAGACATGAAATGCCGGCTCGGTCACCCCGTCGCCGAATCCGGGCAATCCGGCAGATCCACCTCGCCGCCTTTGGCACGTTGCTGTCAGACGACATCTCCGCCCCGGCCGGGAGCTGGACTCCGCGGCGCGGAATTGACCAGAGTGGCGCAGTGCCCGGCCACCGCCGGTGCGGCGACGCCGACGGGCCGCCCAAGACTTGGCCGTTGTCCGCCCATCTCATCCCGCGGCGTCCTGTTCGATTCAGGACCGGAGGAACTCTGTGATCAGCGCGCAAGGCCTCAGCTACTCGTACCGGACCCGCTTCGGCACGGTCGAAGCCGTCCGGAACGGGACCGTGGACGCCGTCCGGGGCATCGACCTGGAGGTGGCCGAGGGCGAGATGGTGGGCTTCCTCGGCCCCAACGGCGCCGGCAAGACCACCACGGTACGTATGCTCACCACCCTCCAGACGCCCACCGGCGGCACCGCCTCGGTGGCCGGCCATGACGTGGTCCGCGAGCGGGCCGCGGTGCGGCGGGCGATCGGCTACGTCGGCCAGTCCTCCGGCGGCTCCGAGCACCTGGTCGCTGACGAACTGCGCACCCAGGCTCGGCTACAGGGCATGACGCCCCATCAGTCGACCGCCCGTACCGCCGAGTTGATCGACCAGTTCGAGCTCGACGGCTTCAGCGGACGGCCGGTCGCCAAGCTCTCCGGCGGCCAGCGCCGCCGGGTGGACGTCGCGCTCGGGCTGGTGCACCGCCCCGCCGTACTCTTCCTGGACGAGCCGAGCGCCGGCCTGGATCCGCAGAGCCGGGCCAACCTCTGGGACCACCTGCGCAGACTTCGCAGCGAGCACGGCACCACGGTCTTCCTCACCACGCACTACCTGGAAGAGGCCGACCTGCTCTGCGACCGGATCGTCGTGATCGACGGCGGCCAGGTGATCGCCTCCGACACCGCCGAGGCGCTGAAGGGCCGGATCGGTGGCGACGTGGTCACCCTGGAGACCAGCCGGATCAGCGACGCCGCGACCGTGGTCGCCCGGCTGGTCCCCGGCTGCGACCTGGACACCACGCCGGACGGCGTGCAGTTCCACGTGGCGCACGCCCAGCGACTGCTCCCCGAGCTGCTGCGGGCCCTCGACCTCGCCGACGTCGCCCTGGAGTCGGTCTCCGTCAAGCGCCCCACCCTGGACGACGTCTTCCTGCGTCTGACCGGCCGTTCCCTGCGCGAGGAGGGCCGCCCGGCCCTGCCCGTGCCCTCCGACGGAGACCAGATCCTGTCGGCCACCGAGACGCCGAACACCGAGGTGACCACGTGACCACCGCCGCGACGAGCTGGATCATCTTCCAGCGCTCGATGCGCTTCACCCTCCGCAAGCCCGCCTGGGTGATCTTCGGCCTGATGCAGCCGTTGCTCTACCTGGTCCTGTTCGGCCCACTGCTGAACCGGATCGGCCAGGCGCCGGGTTTCGAGGGGGGCAACACCTGGCGGGTCTTCGTCCCTGGTCTGCTCGTCCAACAGGGCGTCTTCTCCGCCGTGTTCGTCGGCTTCGGCATCATCTCGGAGGTCCGGTCCGGTGCGCTGGACCGGATGAGGATCTCCTCGGCCGGCGAACTCGGCCTGCTGCTGGGCCGGATGCTCCGGGACGCCGTGGTACTCACCCTCCAGGCCGGGCTGCTCACCCTGGGCGCGCTGGTCGCCGGACTGCGGGCGCCGGTCGGCGGGGTGCTGGCGGCGTTCGCCCTGGTCACCGTGGTCGGCCTGGCGATGTCGGGCCTCGCGTACGGGCTCGCGCTGCTGGTGAGGAACGAAGAGGCGTACGGCCAGGTGCTCAACACCCTGATGCTGCCCACCATGCTGCTCTCCGGGGTACTGCTGCCGCTGGCACTGGCGCCCGGCTGGCTCGCCGGACTGGCCGAAGCCAACCCGATCTCGCACATCGTGACAGCCGAACGCGCCCTGTTCGCAGGCGAGTTCAGCGGTAGCGACACCCTGGTCGGAGTGGCCGTCGCGGCCGGCCTGGCGGCACTCGCCACCTGGTTCGCCGCCCGCACGATCCGCAGCGGCTCATGACGGTGCCCACCGCGGCGGCCCCACCCGCCGTCGCCGAGGTGCACCGGCACCGGTTGGCCAACGGTCTGCGGCTGGTGGTGATCCCGGACCCGGGCAGTCCGGCCGTCGGCCTGGCCGTCGCCTACGGGGTCGGCTATCGCTCCGAGTCCCGGTCCGGCTTCGCCCACCTCTTCGAGCACCTGATGTTCCAGGGCAGCGCCAACCTCGCGGCCCAGGAGCACGCCCGGCACATCCAGGCCAACGGCGGCGTCTTCAACGGCACCACCCACCGCGACCACACCAGCTACTTCCAGGCGATGCCGGCCGAGGCCCTGGAGCTCGGCCTCTTCCTGGAGGCCGACCGGATGCGGGCACCCCGGATCACCCCGGAGGCGATCACCACCCAGGCCTCGGTGATCGCCGAGGAGATCCGCCGCACGGTCACCAACCGGCCGTACGGCGGCTTCCCCACCTTCCGGCTGCCGCGCGTGCTCTTCGACTCCTTCGCCAACACCCATGACGGGTACGGCGATCACGCGTCGCTCGGCGCGGCCACGGTCGAGGAGTGCGTGGACTTCTTCGACCACCACTACGCCCCGGCGAACGCCGTACTCGCCATCTGCGGCGGCATCGACCCCGACGAGGCGGTCAAGCTGGCCGAGCGGCACTTCGGGACGATCCCGCCCCGTGCGGCCGCCGCGCCGCCCGAGCTCGCCGAACCGCCGCTCGCCGGGCCTCGCACGGTCGAACGCGAAGACCGTCTCGCTCCCCTCCCCGCGATCGCCGTCGGCCGACGGATGCCGCCGCCGGACTCGCCCGACCACCTGGCGGCCGTGGTCGCCGCCGCCGTCCTCGGCGACGGCGAGTCGAGCCGGCTGCGCCGCTCGCTGATCCGCGAACGCCGGCTGGCCACCCAGGTGATGGCGATGGCCGGCCTCTGTGGCCCCTTCGACTCCCGGGACCCGGACGCCTTCCTTGTCAACGCCGTCTGCCCGCCCGGCGTCTCCGCCCGGCACACGGCGGAGGCCATCGACGAGGTACTCGCCGAACTGGCCGCCGAGGGCCCCGCCGAGCACGAACTCCTGCGCGCGGTGCGGAGGTTGCAGACCGCCTGGTACTCCGACACCGACCCGGTCGGGGTCCGCGCCCGACGACTGGCCGGCTACGAACTGCTGCACGGCGACGGAGAACTGGTCCTCGACGCACCGCGGCGCTTCGCCACCGTCACCACCGAGGACGTGCGGCGGGTGACGGCCGACCTGGCCGAACGCCACCCGGCCGTGCTCCGGCTGGTACCCGAGCGGAAGGCCGACCGATGAACCCCGGCAGTATCGGGGCCACGCTGCCCCCGCTCGCCCCACCGCGGTCCGCGCCACCGCTGGAGGTGGTGGACACCGTCCTGCCCACCGGACTGCGCGTGGTGGCGGCCCGCCGGGCCACCGCCCCGGTGGTCCAACTCCGCCTGGGCGTGCCCTTCGGCGGCTCCACCGCCCGGCACACGGCCGCCGCCGAACTGCTCGCCTGCACCCTGCTGACCGGCGGCTCGGGGGGCGGCCGGACCGCCGTCGACGACGAACTCGCCGCCGTGGGCGGCACTCTGAAAGCCGTGGTCGGGCCCGAGGAACTCCGGATCACCGGTCAGGTACTGACCGAGGGCCTGCCCCGGCTGCTGGCCGTACTCGCGGACCGCCTCACCGGCGCCGGGTACGAGCCGGCCACGCTGGAGGCCGAGCGAGAGCGGCTGCTGCACCGGATCCGGCTCACCGAGTCGGTGCCGGCCCGGACCGCGCGAGCGGCGCTGCTCCGCCGCTGCTTCGGCGATCACCCGGCCACCCGGGAGACCCCCACCACGGACCGGGTCGCAGCCGTCGACCGGGACGAGGTGGCCGAACTGCACCGGACCCGACTGGTGCCACGCGGCTCGGCACTGATCCTGGTCGGAGACGTCCACCCCACCCGGGTCGTCGAGGAGTCGGCGATCACACTGGGCGGCTGGTCGGCCCGGCTCCAGGCGGTGGGGATGGCCCCACTGCCCGCCCCGGCCCACCAGGGGGAGCCGGCCCAGGCCGTCCCGGCCGCCGGGTCCCGGCAGAGCGAGGCCCGGCTGGCCGCGCCCTCCCTGGTCCGGACGGATCCGGGCCACCCCGCGCTGGTGCTCGCGGACCAGGTCTTCGGCGGCTACTTCTCGTCGCGCCTGGTCCAACGGCTGCGCGAACGGGAGGGCCGGATCTACACCGGGCAGTCCGCGATCGAGCAGCGGACCGGTTCGGCGCTCGGCACCGTCCAGTTCGCCAGCGCGCCGCGGCACGCGACCGCGGCCGTCGACGGCACCCTGGCAGAACTGGCCGCGATCTCCGGCGACCGACCGCCGACCGCCGAGGAGATCGCCGCCGCCCGGGGTTACGCACTCGGAATCCAGGCGCTCGTCCGCTCCACCCAGAAGGGTCTGGCCGACAGCCTGTACGGGCCGGTCCTGGCAGGCCTGCCCGCCGACTGGGCCGACCGGATCGCGGACCGGCTGCGCACCGTCCCCGACGACGAGGTCCGCGCGGCCGCCGCCGCCCACCTGCGCCCCGAGGCGTACACCGCGGTGCTGCTCGGCCCGCCCGCCCAGGCCGACACCGACTGAAGCCCAGTTAGGAGCAACACCATGCGCTTCGGCGTCTCCTTCCTCCCCGACTCCTCACCGCGGACCAAGTCTCCGGCCGACTACTACCGGGAGGTCTTCGACCTCTGCCGGCTGGCGGACGAGTCCGGGATGGACTACGTCAAGATGACCGAGCACTACCTGCACGCCTACGGTGGCTACTGCCCGAGCCCGCTGACCTTCCTGGCCGCGGTGGCCGCGCAGACCCGGCAGATCCGGCTGATCACCGGCTGCACCCTGCCGGTCTTCCACCACCCGGTGAAACTCGCCTCCTACATCGCCATGGTCGACGCGATCAGCGACGGGCGCCTGGAGGTCGGCTTCGCCCGTGCCTACCTGCCGCACGAGTTCCAGACCTTCCAGGTGCCGATGGACGGCAGCCGGCAGCGTTTCGAAGCGACGGTCAACGCGGTGCACCGGCTGCTGACCGAGGAGCAGGTCACCGAGGACACCCCGTACTTCTCGTTCCAGAACGCCACCGTGCTTCCCCGGCCGACCCAGAACCCGCGGCCGCCGTTCTGGGTCGCCGCGGTGCAGACCCCGGAGAGCTTCGACCGGATCGGCCGGTTCGGCCACGGTCTGCTGATCACCCCGACCGGCCGCGAGTTCGACACCTCGCTCACCGCCCGCTACCGCGAGGCGTTCGCCGCGCACCACCCGGACGGCACCCCGAGCGTCATGGCCAGCCTGCCGCTGCTGGTCGCCGAGACCGACCAGAAGGCCCGCGAGCTGGCCGACCCGCACCTGAACGAGTACCTGAAGGTCTGGGCCTCCGCCCTGGACACCTGGGACGAGACCGTCTCCACCGACTACCTCCAGTACACCGGTCTGGGCAACGTGGTCCGTACGCTGACCGCGAAGGACCTGCGGGCCACCGGGACGGCGTTCGTCGGCTCGCCCGAGCACGTCGCCGACCAGATCGGCCGCTTCCAGGAGCGGGTCTGCCTGGACGGGATCCTCTGGCAGGCGGACTTCGGCGGCTTCGGCGGGACCGACGCCATGCGCTCGGTGGAACTCTTCGCGGACGAGGTCCGTCCCCGGCTCGCCACCGAGAGCGCCGCACCCGCCGGAGCCACCGTATGACCGCCCCGGCCGCCGGCGGCCCCGCGGACACCCCGGTCCTGCTGCTCGGCCGCGTCCCCGGCCGCCGCCTCACCTCGCCCGGTCTGCGAGCCGCCCTGACCGCGCTGGCCGCCGCCCCGGACCGGGCGGCGGCCGAACGCGAGGTGGCGACCGCCCACGGCGAGGCGCTACGGCAGGAGCGCGCCGCGCTGCGTTCGGCGCTGCTCGGGGACGGTTTCCGGTCGACGCTCGCCGCCGGACGGCCCGGCGGCCCGGTGAGCCGCTACCTCGCCGCCGACCCGCCGGAGCAGCCGACCGCCGCGCGGGACGCCACGGCTTCGGAGCCCGCCGTCCTGGAGCAGTTCACCCGGGCGATGCTCCGGCTCGGGCCGCCGACGGCGCACACAGCGGTCGCCCTGGGCCGCTGGGACGAGCACGGCGCCTCGCTGGACCGACCCGGCCTCGACCCGGCCCGCGGTCGCTCCGTCCTCGCGCTGGACCGGCCGCAGCTGGTGATGGCGGTCGACGCCCTGCTGGCCGGCCCGGGTCCGGCGGCCGGGTCGCTCCCGCCGCTGCTGCGGGCCAACTGGACCCTGCGGCACCGGCACTCCCAGGTCCAGTTCTACCGCCGCGACGGCGAACAGCTCCGGCTGGTCGCCACCGCGACGACCGGGAAGGTCCGGGCCCTGCTCGGCCTGGTCGAGCTCGGTCCGCTGCCCGCCGAGGTGCTGGTCCGGGAGCTGGCCGCCGGGCTCGCGCTGGGACCGGAGGCCGCGGCTGCCCTCGCGGCCGAGGCGGTCGAGCTCCAACTCCTGGTCGGCGCGGCAGAGTTCGACGGTCAGGACGAACGCCCTGCGGCAGCCGCCGCCAAACTCCTGACCGACCGTCACCCCGGAGCGGCCAAGCTGCTTGTCGATGTCCAGGAGCGACTGGACGCCACCGCGAGTCACCAGCAGCGGCCACCGGCCGACGCCCTGGTCGGGCTGGCCGAGGACCAGCGGGCTCTCAACGCCCTGCTCTCGCACCCGATCGGACTACGGGTCACCGAGGAGTACGTGCTGCCGCCGGTCGGGATCGCCGCGTCGCCGCACCGGGAGGCCCTGGACGACCTGGCCCGGGTGCTGGAGTTCGCCGCCCTGTCCGACCGGGTGCACGACGCCCGGGCGCTGCTGGTCGCGGCCTTCACCGAGCGGTTCGGCCCCGGGGGCCGGGTCAGGCTGGCCGACTGCGCCGCCGACCTGGTCGCCGTGGTCGCCCGCCGGGCCCGGTTGCTGACCCCCGTCACCAGTGCGGACTTCGGCCCCACCGACGGCTCCCTCACCGAACTGCTGCGGCTGCGCGCCGCCGCCCGGGCGCTGCTCGGCGAGCGGATCACGACCGGGCCCACCGAGGTCAGGATCGACCCGGCGGAGCTGGCCGCCCTCGCCGACGGACTTCCCGAGCGCTTCCGTCGTCCCCACGCCTCGTACGGAGTGCTGGTGCGGCCGATCGGTGACCGGCTCGCGGTCCGGGGGTACCACCCCGGCGGCGGGAGTTCCGCACTGCGGTACATCGGCACCGATCGCGAGTTCGGCGGCGAGGCCCGCACCAGATTCGCCGAGCGGCTGAACCGCGCCGCGGGCCCCGCCGCCCTGCTGGAGGACCGCGGACTGCACGGCCTCGACGTCAACCACCGCCCACCGCTCCTCCCCGGCCGGATCGACCCGGTCGGCTGGCTCGGCCTCACCCTGGCCCACGACCCCGGCACCGACACCCTGGAGCTGCTCGACCCGGACGGCGCGCCGGTCGCCGTGCACTCCCCGGCCCTGGCCACACCAGGCCGGCTCGCGCCGCCGATGCGGATCGCCCTCTGGCTGCACGGCACCGGCCGCCTCCGGCTCGACCCGCCCGGTGAGGCCGCCGCCGATCCGCACCGCACCACCGGCACGGTCTCGTCGCCCAGGCTGACGGCGGGCCGGGTGGTCCTCCAGGGCCGCCGCTGGTACCCGGGGGAGGACCTGCCCACCGCCACCGGGCCCGGACTGCTCTGCGCGCTCGCCGACTGGCGGGCCGCCCACGACGTCCCCGAGGAACTGCTGCTGGTCGAACCCCGCCCGGCCGACACCGACCCCGACGGCCTCCTCGGCCCGCTGCCGACGGCACCCGGCCGCACCCGCTACGTCGACCTCGGCAGCGCGCTGCTGGCCGAGACCGTCCGGGAACTCCCCGCGGGCGGCTGCCTGGAGGAGGTTCCGGTCGGCGTGCAGGACGGCGCGCACGCCCTGGAATGGGTTCTTGAGTACGACCGCGCGCCCGGCGGGCGCTTCCACGACGGGGCCAGGCCGTGAGGGTGAAGCTGCGCCCCGGCGCGCACTTCGTACCGGTGGCGCGCGGCCTCTACTGCGCGCGGGCCGACCACAACTTCGTGCTGGCCGTCCCGCCGCCCCTCCAGCGGCTCCTCGACGACCGGCTCGGCGAACTCACCGACGGCGCCGACGCGGCGGACCTGCTCGGCTCGGTCGTCGAGCCGACCGAGCGGGTCGCCCTGCGACAGGTCCTGGTGGCGCTGCTCGACCAGGGCGTGCTGTTCGACCTCGACCGGGCCGGCGGGCCCGTTCCCGACCGCGCGACCGCCGAACGGTACGGGGACGCCCTGGCGCATTACGAGGAGCACTGCGCCGAGCCGTACGCCGCCTTCGCCGTCCTGCGCGCGGCCGAGGTGGCCGTCCTGGGCGAAGGTCCCGCTGCCAGGAGCGCCACCCGCGGGCTGCTGAACCTGGGCGTCGGCACGGTCACCGACCGGCCGGGCCCCCGCACCGCGGCGGCCGTCCTCGCCGTCACCGCACCCGTGGAGCTGCCCGAGCTCGCCGCCCTCCTCCCGGCCGGCACCCCGTACATCCCGGTCCCGGCCGGGGACGGTCACCAGATCGTCGGCCCGGTGCTGCGTGGCGTGCCGCAGGCCCGCGCCTTCCGGGCCGCGGCCGAACGCGCCGCCGCCTGGTCCCGCGGCCACCCCGCCGGACGCGCCCCCACGCTGCACGCCGCCACCCTCGCGGGCTCCCTCGCCGCCCGCGGCATCCTCGACCACCTCGGCGCGACCGCCCTCGACACCCCTGACCTCCACCTCATCCACGGCCGCACCCTCCGGACCACCCGCCACCCGTTCACCGTCCGCCCGGCCGGACCCCGTTGGTCGCCCGTCACCCACCAGGCACCGGCGGACGCCGACGACACGCTCTCCCCGGCGGACAGCGCTCCGGACGAGCCGCTCACCACACGGTGGTCCGGGCTCGGACAGTGGCGGGACGACCTCGACCTGCCCCAACTGCCCTTCCGCTTGGCTGCGTTGGAAGCGATCGTGCTGCCGGGACAGCCGGTGCTGCTCGGCTGGGGGACGGAGCCCGAGGACGCCCGGCGGGACGCGCTGCTCCGGCTGCTCCGGGCGACGGCCGAGGACGCGAGGCCGGATCCCGCCCACCCGGGCACGGCCGCCGCCGGTACGACGTCCCGGCGTTGGCTGCTCGACGGCCTGCTCCGGGTCCTGTCCGCGGAGGAGACCGACGACGGCCCGCCGCTGCCGGGGTCCGAACTGGCCACGCCGCTGGCCCGGTCACTCGTCCGGGCCCTCACCCACTACTTCGACCGCCCCGCCCGGCTCAGCCGCCGCACCCTCCCGGGCACCGACTGGACCCTGGTCGCCGTCACCCACGCGGACACCGGTGAACGCCTCGCCCGCCAGTGGGGACCGTCCGCCCAGGCCGCCGCGCAGGCAGCGCTGGCCCGTGCCCTGGCCGGACTCCAGCAGGACAGGGCCGCGTTCGCGGCCGCCACCGTCGGCACCCGGGCCCTGGAGTGGGCCGGCCCGACGGAGCTCACCGCCCTCGAGGCCGCGCTCCGCTCCCCGGAGGTGCTGCGCGGCCGCGCGGTCCACGCCCGCAGGCTCACCACCGACCCGGTGCTCGGCCCCGTACCGCTTCCCTGCGGCCTGATCTGGCTGGCCGCCCCACCCACCGCCCCCACCCGAGCCCCGGAGGAATCGTGACCGGCACGGCCGACGTGCTCCGCTTCGCGCTGCGTCAGGGGCCGCTGCGCGGTCTGCTGCACGATCCGATCAACGTGGACGAGCGGGTGCCGACCACCGCCTGTCTCCCGCCGCGGTCCGCCCGCGGCGACCGGGGCCGTCCGCTGCCCCTCGGTGCGCACGACCTGCTGGCCGCCACCCCGTACCCGGCCGGCCGGGTAGGTGCCGCCGACGAGGGCGGCGGCCGACGGGTGGGTGCCGTGCTGGCAGCGGCCTTCGGGCCACTGCGCCGGGAGCCGTCGAATCCCGCCAACGACCACCGCGTGACGGCCTCCGTCCGCAGCAAGTTTCCGGTGCACGTCTTCACGGTGCCGGCCGAGGGCCCGGCCGGGTATCTCGACCCGTACCGGCACGCCGTGGTCGACCTCGACCCGGCCGACGCCCCGGCTCCGCGTCCTGCCCGGAACGACCTGAACATCGTGCTGGCCGGCCGCCACACCGATCTGCCGACGCCCTACGGTGTGCTGCGCTGCGCCCTGGCGGACCTGGAAGTCGGTATCAACCTGCGCAGCCTGCTGGCGACGGCCGAGCTGTTCGGCCTGCGGGCCTCGGTCCGGATGTCGGGACCCGAGGTGGTCCGGGCCGCCCGGCTGGTGGCCGCGACCGGTCCGGGGAGCTGGTCGGCACCCGTGGTGGTCACGCTGCACGAGGTGGGCGAACTGCCGTCGCCCGGACCGCTGGAGCCGGTCGGCGGCGGGGCACTCGACGCCGAGCTGGACGCCCTGCTCGAAGTGGAGACCGGCCATCCCAGCCTCGCCGAGACCGCCGCCGCCGTGGCCCCCCGGCTGACCGGCCCCGCGACCCCCACCGGCCCCGGTCGCGCGCTCCCGGAGCTGCCCCGGCCCGGATCGCAGAAGGCGGACCAGGACTGGGCCCGGGTGTGGTGGAACAGGTCGGCGGGCCGCGTGCCACGACCGCTGAGCGGGTTCTCCGCCCGGCCGGTCACTCGCGGCGAGGACTGCCTGCGGGACCTGCTGGCCTGGGCGGCGGCCCCGGCGCCCGTCGCGCTGCGCGAGGTGGCTGCCCGGGTCAGGCTCACCGTGGTGCCCCAGCGGCTGGCCGGTCTGCCCACCGGCCGGTACGGGTTCACCGACGGCGGGCTGCGGCTGGCGGAGGCCGACCCGGAGCTGCCGCGCCGGATGGAGGCGCTCTTCGGCTACCCGCTCACCCCGGCCAACGACTGCGGCGTCCGGCACGCCACCGCACTGTGGATCTTCTCGGCCGACCTGCGGACGCTGGTCGAGGATCTCGGGCCGGCCGCTTGGGGTCTGCTCCAGGTCTGGTGCGGCTGGGTCTCGCACGGACTGACCCTGGGCGCGGCGGCGCACGGCCTGTTCGCCCGTCCGGCGCGGTCCTTCGACGAACACCGGCTCGCCGACCTGCTGCGCCTGCCCGAGGCGGAGTCCCCGGTGTTCCTGACGGCCTGTGGCGCGACCCGGTACGCCGAACCCATGCTCGACCTGCGCCCGTGATCCGCCCTGCTAGGGCCTGTCAGGGCCGAGCGCCTGCCGACCGCCCTCGGCGGCCAGCAGCGCGCCGAGCGCCGTTCGGGAGGTCACGCCGAGTTTGCGGTAGATCTTCGCGAGGTGGGCGTCGACGGTGCGCGGGCTGAGGAACAGGCGGTCGGCGATCTCCCGGGTCCGGGTGCCCTCGACCGCGAGCGCGGTGATCTGCCGCTCCCGTGTGGTGAGCAGGGCCAGGCGGGGAGCGGTGTCCGGCGGGGACTGCCCGGCCGTCCCGGACCGCGCGGCCAGGCCCCGGCGGACGGCGGCGGCCTGCCCGGCGATCGAGCCGGCGCCGGTCTCGGCGGCCAGCCGGTCGGCCTCGTCCAGCCAGGCGTCGGCCCGGCGGCGGTCCCCGACGGCGGCCGCGATGGGGGCGCCGATGGCCAGGGTCAGCGCACGCTGGACGGCGAACCCGGCTTCCTGGAACCACTCGGCCGCCGCCGCGAGGCCCTCCACGGCCAGGACGGGCTCGCCGCGGGCGGCGGCCACCAGACCTCCGGCCCGCCGGGCGAAGCCCTGCTGGCCGCGGAGTCCGAGGCGGTTGGCCACGGTGTCCGCGAGCACCGCCCAGGTGTCGGCCTGTGCGACGTCGCCGGTGGCCAGCGCGGCGGCCGACAGCAGGGCGTACCAGAGCGGACGGAAGATCACCTGGGTGAGCGGCAGCTCGGGGCCGCCCCCGGCGTCCAGCAGGACTCGGGCGCAGCGGGCGGCCTGACCGGCCGCCAGCAGCGCCTGTGCGTGGACGGCCACCGTGCTCCGGCTCCACAAGCCCGCGCTCGGGGCGGACCGGACGGCCTCCTCGGTGAGTGCCAGGGCCGCTCCGTCGGCGGGTCGGGCGTTCGAGCCCGTCGCTGCCGCACGGAGGGCCATCGCCAGGCCCCTGAGCTCACGGATGCCGAGTTGCCGGGCGACCTCCTCGGCCCCCTCGGCGGTCCGCTCGGCCTGCCGCAGCTCGCCCGTCCAGAGCTGCCGGAAGCCGATGCCGAGCAGCAGGTGCGGCACCACGTGGTCCTGGCCGTTCCGGCGGGTCAGGCGCAGAGCCCGGTCGTGGTGGCGGGCCGCGTCGGCGTACCGCTCGGCGAACAGCTCGCCCCAGCCCAGCTGGCCGAGTGCCTCCGGCTGCCGGGCGAGGTCGGCGTCGGAGAGCCGGTCGGCCAGCGCGGCACCCGCGGCCAGCTCCCGGCGGGCCTGGTCGACCCGGCCGAGGCAGATGCTGCCGAGTCCGCGTACGGCGAGGGCCGTCGCCTCGGCCGGCGGGTCGCCGAGGTCGCGGGCCATCCGCACCGCCCGTTCGACGAACGGGTCGGCGTCCGCGAAGCCTCCGGTGAGCAGGGCCACCGTGCCGTACTCGGTCATCAGCGCGACCGCCTGGGGCGAGGACCAGCCCGCGATCCTGGGCAGCTCGTCGCGCAGCAGGGCCTCGGCCTCGGAGTAGTGACCGAGCATGCGTTCCGTGCGGGCGCACAGCATCGCGGTCTCGATCCGCCGGTCCAGCGGGTCGGTCGGGACCCGGGCCAGCACCTCGTGCAGCAGGTCGCGGCTCTCCGACAGCTGTCCCGAGGTGGCCAGGGCGAGGGTGCGCGCGAGCTCCAGCCGGAGCCGGCGGTCGCGTTCGGCGGGGGCGTCGGGGATGGCCCGCAGAGCGACGCCCAGCCAGCGTGCGGCGTCGCCCGGGGCGGTCCGCAGCGCGGCCTCGGCGGCCTCCTCCAGGATCTGGACGACCTGCGGGTCGGCGTCGACGAGGCACCGTTCGGCGTGCCGGGCCCGCTCCACCGCGGGGGCGCTGCCCCGGGTCAGCCGGGCGAGCGCGCGGCGGTGTGCGCCGACCCGCCAGACCGGGTCGGCGTGCTGGTGGACCAGCCTGCGCAGGACCGGGTGGCGGAACGTCAGCTGGGGCGTGCCCGGGACCGGGCGCAGGATGTCGCGCCGGGTCAGCGTGGTGGCCGCGTGGTGGGCCCGCTCCGTGGAGAGTTCGGCGACCTCCGCCAGTGCCTCGACCAGGAAGCGTTCGCCGAGCACGGCGGCAGCGGCGGTGAGTAACCGGCCGTCGTCGGGCACCAGGGCGAGCTCGCCGAGCAGCACCGCCGCCGGTTGGCCGAGTGTCCGGCCGCCGGTGCCCGGCGGGCGGACGCCGACCGCTCCGTCGTCCCCCGCCAGGTCGGCGAGGGCGAGCAGGAGGAGCGGGTTGCCGCCACTCTCCCGGTGCATCTCGTCCCAGCAGTGCGACCGGCCGTCGGCCTGCCCGGTGCCGCCCGCCAGGCGGGCGAGGGCGGCGGACTCGGCGGCGGACAGCGGTCCGACCTCGACCCGCTCGGCCGGGCCGCTCTGGTCGGCCCGGCCGAGGACGTCGAGCAGCCGCAGCGGCGTCTGCCGGGGACGATGGGTGATCACCAGCAGCAGTGGCCCGCGCACCCGATGGTGGATCAGATGGTCGGTGAGCTCGATCGATCCCGGGTCGGCCCAGTGGGCGTCGTCCAGGATCAGCAGGGTCGGTGCCTGCTCGGCCCACCGGCCGAGGAGCGAGCGCACCCGCTGGTGCGTCCGCGCCCGCTCGGCGCCGACGGGTGCGGGCTGATCCGACCAGAGTTCGTTCGCGGGGCCGTCGCCGAGCAGCGGCTGGAGCGAGTCGGCCAGACCGGGTGGCAGCAGCGGTCCCGCTGCCTCGGCACGGAACCGGTCGCCCAGCGCGTCCTGGTAGATCCCGAACCCGAGCCCGGTCTCGGCTTCGGTCGCCCGGCCCTCCAGGACCTGGACGCCACGCGAACGGGCGTCGGCGGACAGTTCCCGGAGCAGGCGGGTCTTGCCGATCCCCGGCTCCCCGGTGATCTCCAGGATTCCCCCGAGGCCGCTCAGCAGTTGCCCGACCGCGCGTTCCAGTCGTGCGACTTCGACATCCCGGCCGACCAGCCCGGCCGGCCGCCCCGAGCGAACGTCCGGTACGTCCACAGGCCCCGCCCCGCCCCACCTTGCACCAGCGCCGGTCCAGCAGAGCCCCCGGCGGTCGGGACCGTGCCCGACCAGGGCTCACCTTAGGTGACTGATCTTCAGTACGTATATGAGTTAGGTAGTTCTGCGGATGCCCGGCGAATCCCCTCGCCCATAGATTCGGCGACGTCGCCCCCCACCACCACAAGAACGGGGACTGCGGGCCTCGTTCATCCCTCCTCCAGGAGCAGTCTTGACGCGTATCCGCGCGGCAGCGGCGGACATGGCAGCAACTGCGTTCGCTCCCAGCACCTGCCGATGCCCCACGCCCCACGGACCCACACCTCTTGGCCACGCATCTCCCGGATGCGCCCCGCTCGGATCCGCGCCCGCCGTCACCCCGTCGGTCGTTCGGGCGGCCGCCCGGTGGCCGGCCGCGGCCGAAGCGGCAGCGTCGGGACTCCACGCCGTGCTCGCCAGCGAGAGCAGCTACTGGCGGTCGGTGCTCGACCTGGCGGGGGGCCGGCTGGATTCCCTGCTCATGATGCAGAAGCAGGTCTCCGCCGCCTTCGACGGACCGGTCACCGAGCGCGCCGTGGGCACCGAAGCGCTCTCGACGCTGCTCCGCTCACTGGCCACCGACTGCCGGTCAGGGGTGGACTGGCTGCGGTCCGGCGGCCGACGGCCGTCCGCGCTCGCGCCGCTGTTCGGCCGGGGGCTGGACGGGTTGTCCGGCGAGGTGCGGGTGCGGGCCCTGCTGGACTCGGTGCCCGACGCGGCCCGCGCCGGGCGGCTGCTGGAGGCCCACCCGAGAACCGGGGAGACCGAGGTGCGGAGCAGCCCCGGTCTCCCGCAGGAGATCCTGCTGGTCGACGATCGGATCGCCTTGGTGCCACAGGCCTTACCGGGAGGCGAACCGGCAGTCGCGGTCCTCCGCGAACCGGCCGCCGTCCGGCTCGCCCGGCTCCTCTTCGAGGCCGCCTGGTCCACCGCGGTGCCCGCCGAGCGGTCTACGCGGTCCACGCGGTCCATGCCGCCCGTGCGGGCCGTCGGGGCCGGGGAATCCGTCGACGACTCCTCGACGGACCCGGACAACCTGGCCGACGACCCGCTGAAGCTGCGGATCCTGCAACTGCTGGCGGCCGGCGCCAAGGACGAGTCGATCGCCCGCCGTACCGGCGTCTCCCTGCGCACCTGCCGACGGCACATCGCCGCGATCCTCCTCGCGCTCAACGCCGAAAGCCGGTTCCAGGCCGGGGCCAACGCGTTCCGCCTCGACCTGATCGGCCCGTCTCCGCAGCTCTGACCCGCCCCGCCGACAGGTCGGCCGGAGGCCGTATCGGACATCCGATACGGCCTCCGGCCGTTTCCGCGTACCACGGGGGACGGCCGTCGGCCGCCAGGCCGGGCGGTGTTCCGACAGCGCCCGGAAAGGGCAGGTCAGGCCTGGTCTAGGAGCGCGACCAGGGCCTTGCGCAGGGTCGTCCGGGGGTCCTTGGACGGGCCCTCGGACCGCCAGGCGACGAAGCCGTCGGGGCGGACCAGCACCGCACCGTCCGCGGCGACTCCGTGGACCTGCGCCCAGTCCGTGTCGCCCGCGGGGACCAGGTCCGCCTCGGGACCGCCGCCGATCCGGTACGAGTCGAGCGGGACGGACAGCTGCCGGGCGGTGTCCTTCGCCGCCGCGTGCCACGCGCCGGGGCCGTCCGCCGAGCTCAGCAGCACCATGGAACGCTCGTACAGATCGAGGCTGGAGATCCGGGCGCCGGCGCGGGTCAGCCACAGGTGCGGCGCCCGGCTTCCCGGCTCGCCCGTCAGCCGTACGCCCTCCGGTACGACCGGAGCGGCCGCGTCGGCGCCCAGGACCGCGCCCTTCGGGTAGCGGTAGGCGAGCGCCACATTGAGAATCCCGCCCTTCCTGCCGCCGGGGCCGCCCTGCCCGCCCTGGCCGGCGGCTCCGGGCTCCGGGGTGTAGCCCGGGTGGCTGTGCTCGACCGAACGCGACGAGGCGCGTGCGCTCGTCGCCTCCGCCACCGGCCGGCGCTCGGCGTCGTACGACTTCAGCAGCCCCGGGCCGGCCCAGCCGCCCAGCACCGCGGACAGCTTCCAGGCGAGGTTGTGCGCGTCCTGGATACCGGTGTTGGAGCCGAACGCCCCCGTGGGGGACATCTCGTGGGCCGAGTCGCCGGCCAGGAACACCCGTCCCTGCGCGTACCGTTCGGCGACCCGCTCGGCCGCGTGCCATGCCGCCCGGCCGGTGATCTCCACATCGAGATCCGGCACACCGATGGCCCGGCGGATGTGCTCCACGCAGCGCTCGTCGGTGAACTCCTCCAGGGTTTCCCCGTGTTCGGGGTGCCAGGGAGCGTGGAAGACCCAGTGCTCCTTGTTGTCCACGGGCAGCAGAGCCCCGTCGGCCTCCGGATCGGTCAGATAGCAGACGATGAACCGCCGGTCGCCGACGACGTCCGCGAGCCCGCGGGAGGTGAACGTGAGGCTCACGTTGTGGAACAGGTCGCCCGGCCCCGTCCGCCCGATGCGGAGCGCGTCGCGGACCGGGCTGCGCGGACCGTCCGCCGCCACGAGGTAGTCCGCGCGGATCGTGGTGTGCTCGCCGGTCTCCCGGCTCTTGACCTTCGCCGTCACTCCATCGGAGTCCTGCTCGAACGACATCAGCTCCGTGGAGAACCGCAGGTCGGCGCCCAGCTCCCGGGCGCTCTTCAGCAGCACCGGTTCGAGGTCGTTCTGGCTGCACAGGCACCAGGCGCCCGGGCTGAAACGGGCCAGCCCGCCACCCGGGTCGATCTCCTTGAACAGCCACTCCCCGGCATCGCCCACCAGGGTCGGCGTCTGCAGGATGCCGTGGTTGTCCGCGAGGACCGACGCGGCCTCCTCGATGCGCCGCTGCACCCCGGCCACCCGGAAGATCTCCATGGTGCGCACATTGTTGCCGCGTCCGCGCGGGTGGATCGAGGTACCCGCGTGGCGCTCGACCAGGATGTGCGGCACCCCGAGGCGCCCCAGGAACAGCGAGGTGGACAGGCCCACCAGCGAGCCGCCGACGATGAGGACGGGCGTGTGGTGACCGATGTCTCCGGCGTCTTCGAATCGGTTCATTGACTGCCTCCAGCGTCACCTGCGACGTGAGTGAGGAATGGGTACGCAAATTCCATCCCCCGAAGGGACCGGTTCGCTCGGCGGGGGCACCCGGATGGCGCGCGGTTCACTCGTCCGACCCGTGGGGCTCGCGGACTTCCGGCCTCGCGTCAACGATCAGTTCATGGCGGCCCCGGCGTTTCGGATACCCGCGGTCGTTCCTGACTCCCGTGACGAAGAGGAGAGGTGTGCCGCAATGTCCATCTCGGGACGTATCTCGCAGTCGGCCTTCGACGGCTCGAAGCTTCGGGTGATCCTGCTGCTCGACCTGTACGAAGGCGCTCAGCAGCAGTTCCTCGACGCGTACGAACTCATGCGCAACCAGGTCGCCTCGATCCCCGGCCACATCAGCGACCAGCTCTGCCAGTCGATCGAGAACCCCTCGCAGTGGCTCATCACCAGCGAGTGGGAGAGCGCCCCGCCCTTCCTCGCCTGGGTGAACAGCGAGGAGCACGTCGAAACCGTCCGGCCGATGCACAGCTGCGTCCGGGACACCCGGTCGATGCGCTACAGCATCCTCCGCGAGACCAGCCCCGCCGAACCGCTCACCCCGGAGTCGGCCAGGGCGCCCCGGCAGGTCGAGGCCCGCGTCGGCGACGGCGTGGCGCGCCACGCCCTCACCTTCACCGTCAAGCCCGGATCCGAGTCGAAGGTCGCCGAGATCCTGGCCGGCTACCAGTCGCCCCAGGCCCAGGTGGACGACAAGACCCGGCTGCGCCGCACCTCGCTGTTCATGCACGGCAACCGCGTCGTGCGGGCCGTCGAGGTGGAGGGCGACCTCCTCGCCGCGCTGCGCCACGTATCGCGCCAGCCGGAGGTGAGGGCGGTCGAGGAGGCCATCAACCCCTACCTGGAGCAGGACCGGGACCTCAGCGACGCCGACTCGGCGCGGGTCTTCTTCACCCGCGCGGCCCTCCCGGCCGTGCACCACGTGGTCTCCGGCCGCAAGGAACCCGCGAAGCTGAGCCGGCACGCGCTGTACTACCCGGCCAGGCCCGGCTGCGGGATGGAACTGGCCCGGCTGCTCGCCCACCAGGACGAGTCCGCGGCCGACGACAAGGACAGCCCGGTGTACAGCAGCACCGTCTTCCAGCGCGACGACATCGTGGTGCGGCTCATCGACATCGTGGGCGACCTCGACCTCGACCCCGTCGCCTCCCTCGGTCTCAAGGGCGCCAAGAAGGCCGCCGAGCTGGAGCGCCTCCTCGACGGTGCCGCGATCGGCGTCGAGGGCTCCCTGGGGACGGAACGCAACATCAACCGCCTCCTGTCGCACGCCGACATGCTGCCCGTCACCGACCGAAGCTCGGCGGGCTCCTGACGGACCGCCGCAGCCCGCGTTCCCGGACGTCCCATCCGGCGTCCTCGCCACACCCGGAGGTACCAAGCATGATCAAGCACCATCCACGCATCGTGGACCTGAGCGAGACGGAACCCAACCGCAGGCGCGGAGGAGACATCCGGGCCCTGCTCACGCCCGCCACGGCGGGATCCACCAGCGGCTTCATGGGCCTGGCCATCATCCAGCCCGGCGAGCGCATCGGCGAGCACTACCACCCGTACTCCGAGGAGTTCGTGTACGTGGTGAGCGGCGCCCTCGAAGTGGATCTGGACGGTGAGGCGTTCGCGCTCCGGCCCGACCAGGGCCTGTTGATCCCGATCGACATGAGGCACCGCTTCCGCAACGTCGGCGACGAGGAGGCCCGCATGGTCTTCCACCTGGGCCCGCTCGCCCCGCGTCCGAGCCTCGGCCACGTAGACACGGAGGAGACCGAAGCCGCGCCCGGCCACGAGGTCGTCATCGGCGGGCCCGACCTGTCCGCGCCGGACCACGGACAGCCGTCCGAGCGAAGTGGGGCCATACAGTGACCCGGCGGGTGGCCGTCACCGGAATCGGTGTGGTCGCTCCGGGAGGCACCGGGACGAAGGCGTTCTGGGACCTCCTCGCGGCCGGCCGCACCGCGACCCGCGGCATCACGCTGTTCGACCCGGCGGGACTGCGCTCGCGTATAGCCGCCGAATGCGACTTCGACCCGCTCGAGCACGGACTCGACCCGGAACTGAGCCGCCACGCCGACCGCTACATACAGTTCGCGGTGGTCGCCGCCGGGGAAGCCGTCCGTGACTCAGGACTCGACGCCGGCCGGGAGGACCCCTGGCGCGTCGGAGTCTGCCTGGGCAGCGCCGTCGGCGGCACCACCCGTCTGGAGCACGACTACGTCCTGGTCAGCGAAGGCGGCCGGCGGTGGGACGTGGACCACCGCACCGCCGACCCGCAGCTGCACCTGGCGTTCTCGCCCAGCACGCTCGCCTCGGTCGTCGCCGAGCGGTTCGGGGCGCAGGGACCGGTGCAGACCGTCTCGACCGGCTGCACCTCAGGGCTCGACGCGGTCGGATACGCCTTCCACACCATCGAGGAGGGCCGGGCCGACGTCTGCATAGCCGGGGCGTCCGACTCGCCGATATCCCCGATCACGATGGCCTGCTTCGACGCCATCAAGGCCACGTCGCCCGACAACGACGACCCCGAGCACGCCTCCCGGCCCTTCGACGCCCACCGCAACGGCTTCGTCATGGGCGAGGGCGCGGCCGTGCTGGTCCTGGAGGAGTACGAGCACGCACGGGCCCGCGGCGCGCACATCTACTGCGAGATAGGCGGCTACGCCACCTACGGCAACGCCTATCACATGACCGGTCTGACCAGCGAGGGTCTGGAAATGTCCCGGGCGATCGACAGCACACTCGACCAGGCCCGCATCGACCCCTCGCTGATCGACTACGTCAACGCGCACGGCTCGGGTACCCGGCAGAACGACCGGCACGAGACCGCCGCGGTCAAGCAGTCCCTGGGCGAGCACGCCTACAACACGCCCATGAGCTCCATCAAATCCATGGTGGGCCACTCACTGGGCGCGATCGGCGCCATCGAGGTCGTCGCCTGCGTCCTCGCCCTGAAGCACCAGGTGGTACCGCCCACGGCGAACTACGAAACCCCCGACCCCGAGTGCGACCTGGACTACGTGCCGCGCACCGCACGCCCCCGGAAGCTCAGGAATGTGCTCTCCGTCGGCAGCGGGTTCGGCGGGTTCCAGTCCGCGGTGCTTCTGACCGGGCCGGCTGGGAGGACACGATGAGCACTCAGCGCCCCCGGCGCGCGGCCGTCACCGGCATCGGTGTGATCGCGCCCAACGGACTGCGCGCCGACGCCTACTGGAAGTCCGTCAGGGAAGGCCTCGGCGTTCTGGACCGGATCACCCGCGAGGGCTGTGAGCACCTGCCGCTGCGCGTCGCGGGTGAGGTCCGGGCCTTCGACGCCGCGGACCTCATCGAGGAGCGGTTCCTCGTCCAGACCGACCGCTTCAGCCATTTCGCGATGGCCGCGACCGTCCTCGCCCTCGACGACGCGGGCCTCGGACCGGTCGACCCCGAGGAGGCGTACGACGTCGGCGTGGTCACCGCCGCCGGATCAGGCGGCGGCGAGTTCGGCCAGCGCGAACTGCAGAAACTGTGGGGCCAGGGCTCCCGGTTCGTCGGCCCGTACCAGTCCATCGCCTGGTTCTACGCCGCCAGCACCGGCCAGATCTCCATCCGCGGCGGCTTCAAGGGGCCCTGCGGAGTCGTCGCGAGCGACGAGGCCGGGGGACTGGACGCCATCGCGCACGCCGCCCGGGGCGTACGGCGCGGCACCGCCGCGATGGTCGTCGGCGCCGCGGAGGCGCCGCTGGCCCCGTACTCGATGGTCTGCCAGCTCGCCTACCCCGAGCTCAGCACCGTCGAGGACCCGTCTCGCGCCTACCGCCCCTTCACCAAGGGGGCCTGCGGCTTCGTGCCGGCGGAAGGCGGCGCCATGCTCGTCGTGGAGGACGAGCGGCGTGCGCGCGACCGGGGAGCGGCCGTCCGGGCCGTCGTGGCCGGACACGCGGCCACGTTCACCGGCGCCTCGCAGTGGGAGCGGTCCCGCGAAGGACTCGCGCACGCGATCCGGAGTGCCCTCGCCGAGGCCGACTGCGCCCCGGAGGAGATCGACGTCGTCTTCGCCGACGCGCTGGGCGTCCCGGCGGCCGACCGCGCCGAGGCCCTGGCCATCGCCGACGCCCTCGGGGCGCACGGGACCCGGGTCCCCGTCACGGCACCCAAGACGGGAATCGGCCGTGCCTACTGCGGGGCACCCCTGCTGGACACCGCGGCCGCGGTGCTCGCGATGGAGCACGGCCAGATTCCCCCCACCCCCAACGTGTTCGACATCTGCCACGACCTCGACCTGGTGACGTCGAACGCCCGACCCGCCGAACTGCGCACGGCCCTGATCCTCAGCAGGGGACTCATGGGGTCCAACGCGGCCCTCGTCGTACGCCGGGGCGGGGACCACGCCCGGTAGTCCGGGCCGCACGTGAGGAGAACACCCGCATGATCACCACCGAAGTCACCGTCGACGAACTGGCCGCGCTCATGAAGAAGGCGGCCGGGATCACCGTCGACCCCAAGGAACTCGCGCAGTCCCTGGACTCGCCGTTCGGCACCCTCGGACTCGACTCGCTCGCTCTGCTCGGCATCGTCGGCGAGCTGGAGAACCGGTACAGCCGGCCCCTGCCGCCCGACGCGGAGCGCTGCAAGACCCCCCGCGCGTTCCTCGATCTCGTCAACGACACCCTCAAGGCTGGAGCCTGAAGTGGCCGGACACACCGAGAACAGCATCGTCATCGACGCCCCGCTCGACCTCGTCTGGGACATCACCAACGACATCGAGAACTGGCCACGGCTCTTCAGCGAGTACGCGGCCCTCGAAGTCCTCTCCCGGGACGGCGACACGACGACCTTCCGCCTCACCATGCACCCGGACGAGAACGGCAAGGTGTGGAGCTGGGTCTCGCAGAGAACCGTCGACCGGGCCGGGCGGACCGTCCGGGCGCGCCGCGTCGAGACCGGACCGTTCGCGCACATGAACATCCGCTGGGAGTACGAGGAGACCCCGGCCGGCACCCACATGCGCTGGGTGCAGGACTTCGCGATGAAGCCCGACGCCCCGGTCGACGACGCCTGGATGACGGACAACATCAACCGCAACTCCGTCACGCAGATGGCCCTCATCCGGGACCGGATCGAGCAGGCCGCCCGTGAGCGCCGCAGCCCGGCCGCCGTGCCCCGCTGACCGCCGCCACCCGCACAGGAAGGACACCCGATGCATCACGCCCTGATCGTCGCCCGCATGGCGCCCGGCTCGGCGCCGGCGATCTCCGACGTGTTCGCCGCCTCCGACCGGGGTGAACTCCCGCACCTCATCGGAGTCAACCGGCGCAGCCTCTTCCAGTTCGGTGACGTGTATCTGCACCTCATCGAATCCGAGCGGGACCCGGGACCGGCCATCGCGAAGGTCGTCGGACACCCCGAGTTCCGGAGCGTCAGCGAGGAACTGTCGGCGTACGTGAGCGCGTACGACCCGCAGACCTGGCGCAGCCCCAAGGACGCCATGGCGCACTGCTTCTACCGCTGGGAGCGGGACGCCGCCGGCTGAGCGTGCGTCCGGACACCACCCGAGGCCGCCGGCTCCGCGATGAAGCGGAACCGGCGGCCTCGGGTTTTCCGGCTTTCGTCGGGGACCGGTCCGGTCAGCCGGGGACGGTGCACTCGAAGGCGTGCAGGTAGGCGTTCACCGAGCGGATCTCGCCGATGACCAGGCCCGCGTCGGTGAGCCGTTCGACCATGCTCTGCCGGGTGTGCTTGGCACCGCCGACGTTGAGGAGCAGCAGCAGGTCCATGGCTGTGGTGAACCGCATCGACGGGGTGTCGTCCACGAGGTTCTCGATGACGACGACCCGGGCACCGGGCCGTGCGGCCTTGCGGACGTTGGCGAGCGCCCGGCGGGTGCTCTCGTCGTCCCACTCCAGGATGTTCTTGATGATGTACACGTCCGCCTGGACCGGGATGTCCTCACGGCAGTCCCCGGGCACGATCCGCACCCGGTCGGCCAGCGCTCCGCCGCCGCGCAGGCGCGGATCGGCGTTCTCGACCACGCCCGGCAGGTCGAGCAGGGTGCCGTGCATGCCGGGGTGCTTCTCCAGCAGACTGGCCACGACGTGGCCCTGGCCGCCTCCGATGTCGGCGACCGACTTCACGCCCCGCAGGTCGAGCAGGGCGGCGACGTCCTGCGCGGACTGTGAACTGGACGTCGTCATGGCCCGGTTGAAGACGTGCGCGGATTCGGGGGCGTCCTCGTTGAGGTACTGGAAGAACTCCTTGTCGTACACGTCCTCGAAGACGTTGCGGCCGGAGCGGACCGCCTCGTCGAGCTTCGGCCAGACGTTCCACGTCCACGGCTCGGTGCACCACAGGGCGATGTACCGCAGGCTGTGCGGGTCGTCCTCGCGCAGCAGCCGGGACATCTCCGTGTGCGCGAACGTGCCGTCGGGGCGCTCCACGAAGACACCCTGGCTGGACAGGGCGCGCAGCAGCCGGCGCAGGGTCCCCGGCTGGGTCTTCACCGCGCCGGCCAGGTCCTCCGCGCTCATGGGCGTGTCGTCCAGGGCGTCCGCCACCCCCAGCCGGGCCGCGGCGCGCACGGCGGCGGCGCAGGCCGCCCCGAAGACGAGTTCCCTCAGCCGCATGGACGGCGGGGGACTCTGATCGACAGTCGTCATTCAATGCCTCGTTTCTGGTGTCGTGCCGTACGGGGAGAGCGGACCGGTCCGAATGGGGGGCGGATCGGGTTGCAGGGAGACGGGACCGGGCCGTACGGGGGTGCGGACCCGGTTCTGCGGTCGGGCCGGGACGTCAGCACAGTCCGGCGGGCTCGGAGACCTTGCAGGTGTTGCCCGGGAACGTGTTGCCCTTGCCGGTGTCGCGGTTGGCGAGGTCGGACGGGCCGTTGCGCAGGACCACGTTGTCGCGCACGACGTTGCGCTCGCTGAGCGCGCCCACGAAGCTCTTGAACAGCACGATGCCGCCCGACAGCGGGGACGTGCCCACGTTGTCCTCGACCCTGTTGAGCGTCACGCGCACGTCCTCCGCACCGGTGAGGACGATCCCCGAACCCTGGAGGGCGGGCAGCCGGGCGGTCTTGGGGCAGGACTTGTTGTTGGCGTGGATGTAGTTCCGGCGCACGGACAGGTCCCCGACGCGCGGCTTGTTCTCGTCACCCACGATGAACACGGCGGTGCAGTTGCCGGTGGCGTCGTTGCGGGCGACGGTCAGGTTCCGCAGCCGCCGCACCGTGATGCCGATCCGGTTGCCGCTGAGCTGGTTGTGGGCGACGACCGTTCCCAGGGTGTCGCGGGCTCCCTCCTCGGTGGCGACCGTGTTGGAAAGGAACACTCCGGCGTCGCCGTTGTCCTTCGCGACGTTGCGGACGAACTTCGTGCGAACGGACCTCTCCTCGGCGAGGCCCCACTGGCCGTTCTTCTCGGCGGTCACCCCGCGGACCGTCAGACCGTCGGTCCCCGACGCCCACAGACCCTGCTTGGAGAAGCCCCTGAGGGTCAGTGAGGCGACGGTGACACCCCGGACGGGACTCTTGTCCGTCCCTGTCACACAAATGCCGTTGCCCGCCTTGGCGCACGCGTCGGTGGTGGAGGTACCCGGCACGATGACGGTGGTACGGGCGCTCGCGCCCCGCAGGGTCAGGTCCGGCACCGTGATGGTGACGCTCTCGTGATAGGTGCCGGGGGCGACGACGACGGTGTCGCCCGCGCGCGCCGAGTTCACGGCCTTCTGGATGGATTCACCCGGGCGTACCAGGTGCACCGACGGGTGGTCGGCCGGCAGAGCGGCACCCACGCCGGAGGCCACGACCACCGCGGTGCACGCGAGGTAGGCCATCTGTTGTTTGGTCATAGGCCGAAGTTATGAACGGCCGTTCCGGCCCGCCACCGGTGATCCCCCAGGTGGGCCGCAGCTGTCACCGTGACGCGCCGGGCGGTCCTCACGACGACGCCGCCCCGGCCGGAGGATCCGGCCGGGGCGGCGTGCGCGGAGCTGGGCCCGCGGGGGTGGTGCTGGGTGGTGCGTGGGTCAGGCGAGGATCGCCAGTGTCTCGTTCCAGGTGGCGGACGGGCGCATGACCGTCGCGGCCTTGGCCGGGTCGGGCTGGTAGTAGCCGCCGATGTCGGCCGGGTCGCCCTGGACCGCGTTCAGCTCGGAGACGATCGTCGCCTCCTGCGCGGTGAGCGTCTCGGCGAGCTGGGCGAACGCCTTGGCGAGGTCCGCGTCGTCGCTCTGCCGCGCCAGCTCGTCCGCCCAGTACAGGGAGAGGAAGAAGTGGCTGCCGCGGTTGTCGATGCCACCGACGCGACGGGTCGGCGACTTGTCCTCGTTGAGGAAGGTCGCCGTCGCGCGGTCGAGGGTGTCGGCGAGCACCTGGGCGCGCGCGTTGCCCGTGGTGGTCGCGAGGTGCTCGAAGCTGGAGGCCAGCGCGAGGAACTCACCGAGGCTGTCCCAGCGCAGGTAGTTCTCCTTGACGAGCTGCTGCACGTGCTTCGGCGCGGAGCCGCCCGCGCCCGTCTCGAAGAGGCCGCCGCCCGCCATCAGCGGGACGATCGACAGCATCTTGGCGCTGGTGCCCAGCTCCAGGATCGGGAACAGGTCGGTCAGGTAGTCGCGCAGCACGTTGCCGGTGACCGAGATCGTGTTCTCGCCGCGGCGGATGCGCTCCACGGACAGCTTGGTCGCCTCGACCGGGGACAGGACGCGGATGTCCAGGCCCTCGGTGTCGTGCTCCGGCAGGTACCGCTTGATCTTCTCGATGAGCACGGCGTCGTGCGCGCGGTCCTCGTCCAGCCAGAACACGGTCGGGTCGCCGGTGGCGCGGGCGCGGGTGACGGCCAGCTTCACCCAGTCGCGGATCGGGGCGTCCTTGGTCTGGCAGGCGCGGAAGATGTCGCCGGCGGAGACCGCCTGCTCCAGGACGACGTTTCCGGCCTGGTCGACGAGGCGGACCGTGCCGGTGGCCGGGATCTCGAAGGTCTTGTCGTGGCTGCCGTACTCCTCGGCCTTCTGCGCCATCAGACCGACGTTCGGGACGGTGCCCATGGTCGACGGGTCGAAGGCGCCGTTGGCGCGGCAGTCGTCGATGACGACCTGGTAGACACCCGAGTAGCTGCTGTCCGGCAGGACCGCGAGCGTGTCGGCCTCCTGGCCGTCCGGGCCCCACATGTGGCCGGAGGTGCGGATCATGGCCGGCATCGAGGCGTCGACGATGACGTCGGACGGCACGTGCAGGTTGGTGATGCCCTTGTCGGAGTCGACCATCGCGAGGGCCGGGCCCTCGGCGAGCTCGGCGTCGAAGGACGCCTTGATCTCGGCACCCTCGGGCAGCGCCTCCAGGCCCTTGTAGATGCCGCCGAGACCGTCGTTCGGGGACAGGCCGGCGGCGGCGAGGGCCGCGCCGTGCGCCGCGAACGTCTTCGGGAAGAAGGCGCGCACCACGTGACCGAAGACGATCGGGTCGGAGACCTTCATCATCGTGGCCTTGAGGTGCACCGAGAACAGCACGTCCTCGGCCTTGGCCCGGGCGATCTGCTCCGTGAGGAACTCGCGCAGCGGCGCGACGTGCAGGACGGACGCGTCCACGACCTCGTCCGCGAGGACGGGTACGGACTCGCGCAGCACGGTGGTGGAGCCGTCGTCGCCGACCAGCTCGATCCGCAGCGAGCCGGCCTCGGAGACCACCGCGGACTTCTCGGTGGAGCGGAAGTCGTCGACGCCCATGGTGGCGACGTTCGTCTTCGAGTCGGACGTCCACTTGCCCATGCGGTGCGGGTGGGTCTTGGCGTAGTTCTTGACCGACGCGGGGGCGCGGCGGTCGGAGTTGCCCTCGCGCAGCACCGGGTTCACGGCGCTGCCCTTGACCTTGTCGTAACGGGCGCGGATGTCGCGCTCCTCGTCCGACTTCGGGTCGTCCGGGTAGTCCGGGAGCGCGTAGCCCTGCGCCTGAAGCTCGGCGACGGCCGCCTTGAGCTGGGGGATCGAGGCCGAGATGTTCGGCAGCTTGATGATGTTCGCGCCGGGCGTCTTGGCCAGCTCACCGAGCTCGGACAGGGCGTCCGCGATGCGCTGGTCCTCCTGGAGGAACTCCGGGAAGAGGGCGATGATGCGCCCGGCCAGCGAGATGTCACGGGTCTCCACAGTGACACCCGCCTGCGAGGCGTACGCCTGGACCACCGGCAGGAACGAATACGTCGCCAGGGCCGGGGCCTCGTCAGTGTGCGTGTAGATGATGGTCGAGTCAGTCACCGGGTGCTCCGCTCCACGTCTGCAACATTGCTCGACATCAAGATATCTCGTGAGCGGCCCCGGCTCGACAGGGGTCCGTCCCGGACCCGGCCGGGCGTGGGGGAAATCCGCCGTCCGCGTCGGACCTGGCGGCTCCGAGTGGACACCGCCCGCGTCACGCCGGGCCGGGCGGATGTGAACGCGGGGGCCGGAGTGAACGCCGGAAACGCCGATCGAGGGCAACCGGGCGCCCCGCCCAGGCGTACAGAAGGGTGACCACCCAATCGATCTTGCGGCGGGCCTCCGGGTTCTTTGCCGCCCGAACGAAAGCGAACCATGAGAAATCGCACCAGAGTGACGGCCCCCGCGGCCGCGCTGCTCGGCACGGCCGCCGTGCTCGTCGCCGCACCCACGGCCTCGGCGCGGCCCCTCGCCTTACGGCCTGACCAGGGCACCCCGGGCGCGGAGACCCTCGGCGACTCCGTCTACCCGGCCCTCGGCAACGACGGCTACCGCGTCGAGGCGTACCACCTCGACTTCTCGTACGACGCCACGACCCGGCTGGTCGACGCCAAGGCCGTCCTGATGATCAGGGCGACCCAGGACCTCTCCCGCTTCTCGCTCGACGCGCTCGGCCTGGATGTGCGCGCGGTCCAGGTCGGCGGTGTCGCGGCGGCCTTCGAGCAGGCGGACGAGAAACTGCGGGTCACCCCGGTCCGGACCCTGCCGGAGTCCCGCTCCGTCGCGGTCTGCGTCGAGTACGGCGCCGACCCGGCGAAGGCGCTCGCGCACACCGCCTGGGTTCCCACCCCCGACGGCTTCGCGATCTGTCCGCAGCCGAACTCCGCGCACACCGTTTTCCCGTGCAATGACCACCCGGTGGACAAGGCGGACTTCAGCTTCCGCATCACCGTGCCGAACACCCTGCGCGGTGTCGCGAACGGCAGACTGATCGGCACGGAGAGCCTGGACGGCGACCGGACCGCGTACACGTACCGCTCGGGTTCCCCGATAGCCACCGAGCTGGTGCAGATCACGGTTGGCGACTACACCGTCAAGGAGCGGCAGGGACCGCACGGGCTGGGGCTGCGCGACGTCGTCCCGACCGCGCGCGCCGCCGCGCTGGAGCCGGCCCTCGCGCTCACCCCCGGCCTCCTCGACTGGCTGGAACAGCGGCTCGGCGCCTATCCGTTCGAGACGTACGGGCTGCTGCCCTGCAACTCCGACGACGCGAACGCCTTCGACTTCACGGGCCTGGAGACCCAGACCCTGACGCTCTACAAGCCGAACTTCCTGCTCCAGGAGGAGAAGAAGATCGGCTCGCACATGATGCACGAGCTGGTCCACTCCTGGTTCGGCAACAGCGTCAGCCCGGCCAACTGGGCCGATCTGTGGCTGAACGAGGGCCACGCGGACTTCTACGGCCTCCTCTACCGCTACGAGCGCGGCTGGGCCGACTCACTCGGCCTGACCACCATGGAAGCCCGGATGAAGGACACGTACGCCAGGGGCGACCAGTGGCGCAAGGACTCCGGGCCCGTCGCCGCGCCGAACGAGGCCAACCTCTTCGACAGCCAGCGCTATCTGGGCGGTGTCCTGGTGCTCTACGCGCTGCGTGAGGCCGTCGGCGAGGACGTCTTCGACACCATCGAGCACACCTTCCTCGCGCGCCACCGCGACTCCTCGGCGACCACGGCGGACTACATCGCGGTCGCCTCCGAGATCTCCGGACAGGACCAGTCCGGCTTCCTGAACGACTGGCTGTACGGGACGAGGACACCGCGCATGCCGAACCACCCGGACTGGACGGTCACCCCGGTGGTGTCGAGCCTGGTCGCACCGCGCAACCGCGTGCCCGGCCACTACCCGGACTCGACCGCCACGCTCTGATCGCGTCGGCGACCGGCGACCGGTGAATGGCGGGGGGGGGGGGGGGGGGGGGGGGGGGGGCACCCCCCCCCCCCCCCCCTCCCCCCCCCCCCCCCCCGTTGGGGGGGCAGCACTCCCCACCCCCCCGTGGCCCCCTTGTCCCCCGCCCGCCCCCACCCCCTACA
>NZ_JBVJCT010000017.1:139924-145719 GCF_055588305.1 Streptomyces sp. NPDC042002
ACTCCCACTCCTGAGTCGTTGGTGGGAGAGAACACGGGGGATGCGGGCGCCGCCCCCCCCCCCCCCCCCCCCCCCCCCCCCCCCCCCGCCCGTTCCCAGGTCGCCAACGGGCCCGTTCTCAGGGCCGTTTCGCCGCCTCGCGCTGATGGGGGATGGCGGTCTCCAGGAAGCCCGTGCCGCCGGGCTGGAGCGCGACCGTCCTGGCGGGCGACGGAATCCGGATGCCCTCGTCGCGGTAGCGCTTGTGCAGGCGCTTGATGAACTCGTGCTTGATCCGGTACTGGTCGCTGAACTCGCCCACGCCGAGGATCACGGTGAGGCCGATGCGGGAGTCGCCGAAGGTGTGGAAACGCACGGCGGGTTCGTGCTCCGGCACGGCGCCGACGATCCCGGTCATCACCTGGGCGACGACCTCGTTGGTGACCCGCTCGACGTGGTCCAGGTCGCTGTCGTAGCCGACGCCGACCTGCACGGTGAGCGTCATCCGCTGCTCGGGCCGGGTGAAGTTGGTCATGTTGGTGCCCGAGAGCTGGGCGTTGGGGATGATGACCAGGTTGTTGGAGAGCTGACGGACCGTGGTGTTGCGCCAGTTGATGTCGACGACGTACCCCTCCTCGCCGCTGCTCAGCTGGATGTAGTCGCCCGGCTGGATCGTCTTCGACGCGAGGATGTGCACGCCCGCGAAGAGGTTGGCGAGGGTGTCCTGGAGGGCGAGGGCGACGGCCAGACCGCCCACACCCAAGGCCGTCAGCAGGGGCGCGATCGAGATCCCGAGGGTCTGTAGGACGATCAGGAAGCCGATCGCCAGCACCACGACCCGGGTGATGTTGACGAAGATGGTGGCCGAACCGGCGACGCCCGAACGGGACTGGGTCACCGACCGGACCAGGCCGGTGATCAGCCGGGCCGCGGTGACCGTCGTGACCAGGATGAGCAGGACGGTCAGTGACCGGTTGACGGTGCGGCCGACGGGCGCGGTCAGCGGAAGCACCGCCGCCGCCGCGGCGATGCCCCCGGCGACGGCCGACCACGGCACCACGGTGCGCAGCGCGTCCACCATGACGTCGTCGCCGCTCCAGCGGGTGCGTTCGGCGTGCTTGCCCAGCCAGCGCAGCAGCATCCGCAGCAGGAACGCCGCCAGCAGCCCGGCCGCCACGGCTATCCCGGCGATCATCAGGTCGTCCACGGTGACGGAGCGCTTCATCGATGACCTCCTCGGGAGCCGGGACCGGGGTGAGGGCCCACGGGCCGAATGTGCTGTGTCGTCACTTGCCACCTGCTCGAATCCGGGAACGCGCGATCTTGCCCGGACGGATGTTCGTCATCGCCCGGGGAGACCGCTCATCCTGCCGCATCCCCGTACCCCTCCGTCACCAGCCCTGCGCCCGACCGCCCTTGACGCCCTTCCCGGCCAACTGCCCTGGCCGGGAAGGGCAGACAGGGGGGCGCGAGTCTTAGTCACGGCCTTTGCCGGACAAGGTCCGTTATCGGAGAGGGCGTCGGCCCCGGGGTCACGGTCCGTCGAACGAACCGTGCCGCCCCGCGCCGGAGGCGAAGCGGGCCGCGCCCTCCATGCTCTCGTCCAGCACGCCCATGCCGTACCGGAGTTCGGTCCGCATCGCCTCCTTCTCGATCAGTCCCTCCTGGTCGAGGACCGAGGCACGGTCGCTGCGCAGACAGGACTGCGGGAAGTCGGCGATCTCGGCGGCCAGCCGCTCGGCCTCGGCGCGGGCCCGGCCGACCGGGACGAGACGGTTGGCGAGCCCCATCTCGTACGCCTCCGGAGCGGTGACGGGGCGACCGGTGAGGATCATGTCCATCGCGCGGCTCATGCCGATGAGCCGGGGGAGCCGTACCGTGCCCCCGTCGATCAGCGGGACACCCCAGCGGCGGCAGAACACCCCGAAGACGGCGTCCTCCTCGGCGACCCGCAGATCGCACCAGAGCGCCAGCTCCAGACCGCCGGCCACGGCGTGTCCCGCGACCGCCGCGATCACCGGCTTGGTCAGGCGCAGCCGGGTCGGACCCATCGGCCCGTCACCGTCCTCGGCGACCTCGTTCCCGTGCTCGGTGCCGATCGCCTTGAGGTCCGCGCCCGCGCAGAAGGTGCCGCCCTCGCCCCAGAGCACGGCGACGCGCGCCGTCTCGTCGGCCTCGAACTTCCGGAAGGAGTCCGCGAGTTCGGCGGCGGTCGGCCCGTCCACCGCGTTGCGGGCCGCGGGCCGGGAGAGGACGACGGTGGTGACGTGACCCTGACGTTCGATCCGGACCGGCATCGCGCTGTCCCTTTCTGCGGCCGGCGCGCCTCACCGCACGCCGTGGTTACTCCTCGGTATCACAGCGCGCGGCGGAACGCACGACCTGCGGCGGAAAGGCCCGGCCGTGACGCCGTGGCGCCGTGACGCCCGGATCCCGGGCCGAGCACACCGCGCGAGCCGGAGCGAGCGGACAGGCCCGGTTCGGACAGGCCCCGCTCAGATCACCTTGTAGCGGAGCAGCGCGCCCAGCGTCAGCGCGCCCGGGAGGAGCGGCACCCAGACCGTGATGATCCGGTACGCCAGGACCACCGCGGTCGCCACGGCCACCGGTCCGCCCGCGGCGACCAGCGCCACGATCAGCGCCGCCTCCACCGAACCGAGTCCGCCGGGCGTCGGCACCATCGCGACCGCGATCGTCGCCGCCAGGTAGGCGATCATCATGTGCGTGGGCGACACCGGAAGGCCCAGCGCCCGCCCCACCGCGGCCAGTCCGGCCGCCTGGAGCAGCGGGAAGGCGAGCGAGCCGCCCCACAGGGCGAAGGCCCGGGACGGACGGGTGTGCACCGAGCGGGCCTCGCCGAGCGCGGTGCGCAGGAAGGAGAAGACGGCCGCGCGCAGTCGTCGTACGAGAACGAGCACCGCCACCGCGGCGCACAGGGCCACGCCGATGCCGAGCAGCAGCGGCCCGACCGCCCCGTGCGGAAGCAGACCGCCGACCTGAAGCGCTCCGGGGAAGGCGATCAGCAGGCCGAGGAGCAGGGTCAGCCGGGCGACCGACTCGGCGAGCACATACAGCGCGAGCGCGGCCGACGAGCGGGCCAGCGGCACCCCGCACACCGTCATGAACCGCAGGTTGACCGCACCGGCGCCGAGCCCCGTCGGCAGCAGATGGTTCGCCGCGCCCGCGGCGAACTGCGTGGCGAGCAGCCGGCGAGCGGGCAGCCGTTCCATCACCGCGCCCTGGCGGGTCACGGCCGCGGCCACCCAGGTCAGGCAGGTCGCGGCGGCCGCGGCCACGAGCCACGGCCACTCGGCCGACCTCAGCTGCCCGAAGCCCTCCATGAGCACGGACCGGTGGCGCACGGCCACCACCAGGACCAGGGCCAGCGGGAGCAGGCACAGGACCGGCCGGACGGCGGGCCGCAGGGTGAGGCGGCGGGGGAACCGGGGCAGAGCCCGGGGAAGTCGTACGGCTGTCACATCGGGAGAGGTTTTCCACACCGCACCAACGTGAGGTTGCGGGCGCGGAGACGGCGGCTGACACGCCGGGCAAGCTGCGGGAGGGGTGGCCCTCGGGTGCCCGCTGCCGACCCTGGTTTTCACCTCGATGCCGACCGTCGTGGGGACCCTGGTGTTCACCCCGGTGTCGGCCGCGGTGCCGGCCCCGGTCGTGACGAGGGGCCGCCCGCGCGGGCGCTCCCGCCCGGGCCCGTTGACCTCAACAAAGCTTGAGGTCCTACTGTCTCTCCCATGAGCATGGAGACCACCGCCTGGACACAGTTGCACAGTGTCATGAACGCCCAGCGAGAGCGCCGTCCCTTCGACCCCGCGACGCTTCGCCGCATCGCCGCCTTCGCCCGTCCGCATCGCCGTCGTATCCGGCAGTTCGTCCTCCTCAGTGTGCTGTCCGCGCTGCTGGCCGTCGCGACGCCGGTGCTCGCGGGGCACGTCGTGGACGCCATCGTGACCCACGGGGACGAGAGCACCGTCATCCGTCTTGCCGTGCTCATCGCCGTCATCGCGCTCGCCGACGCGGCGCTCGGGATCCTGGGCCGCTGGCTCTCTTCGACGCTCGGCGAGGGACTCATCCTCGATCTGCGGACGGCTGTCTTCGATCATGTGCAGCGCATGCCGGTCGCGTTCTTCACACGTACACGTACGGGCGCGCTCGTCAGTCGACTCAACAACGACGTCATCGGCGCCCAGCGCGCCTTCAGCAACACCCTGTCCGGAGTCGTCGGCAATGTGGTGACCCTGCTGCTCACCCTGGTCGTGATGCTCACCCTGTCCTGGCAGATCACCCTGCTCGCGCTGGTCCTGCTGCCGGTGTTCGTGCTCCCCGCCCGGCGGACGGGCAGCCGGATGGCCAGGCTCCAGCGGGAGGCCGCCGACCTCAACGCCTCCATGGGCACCCGCATGACCGAGCGCTTCTCCGCGCCCGGCGCCACCCTCGTCAAGCTCTTCGGGCGGCCCGGGGAGGAGTCCGCCGAGTTCGCGGAGCGCGCGTCGCGGGTCCGGGACATCGGGGTGCGTACGGCGATGGCGCAGTCCGCCTTCATCACCGCGCTGACACTGGTGTCGGCCCTGGCGCTCGCCCTCGTCTACGGGCTCGGCGGCTGGTTCGCCCTGCGGGGCACGCTCCAGCCGGGCGCCGTCGTCTCCCTGGCGCTGCTGCTCACCCGCCTGTACGCGCCGCTCACCTCGCTCGCCGGGGCGCGCGTCGAGGTGATGAGCGCACTCGTCAGCTTCGAGCGCGTCTTCGAGGTGCTCGACCTGAAGCCGCTCATCGAGGAGAAGCCGGACGCCCGCGCGGTCCCGGACGGGCCCGCCGCCGTCGAGTTCGACGACGTCCGCTTCGCCTATCCTTCCGCCGACAAGGTCTCCCTCGCCTCCCTGGAGGAGGTCGCCGCCCTCGACACCCGGGGCGGCGCCGAGGTCCTGCACGGCATCTCCTTCCGCGCCGAACCCGGCCAGACCGTCGCCCTCGTCGGCTCCTCCGGCGCCGGCAAGTCGACCATCGCGCAACTCCTGCCGCGCCTGTACGACACCGACGGGGGCGCCGTGCGCATCGGCGGGGTCGACGTCCGCGAGCTCAGCGCCGCGTCGATGCGCGCCACCCTCGGCATGGTCACGCAGGACGGCCACCTCTTCCACGACTCCGTCCGAGAGAACCTGCTCCTCGCCCGGCCGGGCGCGACCGAGGACGAGCTGTGGGACGTGCTGCGCCGCGCCCGCCTCGACGAGCTCGTACGGTCCCTGCCCGACGGCCTCGACACCGTGGTCGGCGAACGCGGCTACCGGCTCTCCGGCGGCGAGCGCCAGCGCATGACCATCGCCCGGCTGCTGCTCGCCCGCCAGCGGGTCGTCATCCTCGACGAGGCCACCGCCCACCTCGACAACACCTCGGAGGCGGCCGTCCAGGAGGCGCTCACCGAGGCGCTGGAGGGCCGTACCGCCCTCGTGATCGCGCACCGGCTCTCGACGGTGCGGGCCGCCGACCTGATCCTCGTGGTCGAGGCGGGCCGGATCGTCGAGCGGGGCACCCACGAGGACCTGCTCGCGGCGGACGGGCGCTACGCGGAGCTGTACCGGACGCAGTTCAGGACCGGACGGGAGGACGCGGCGGAGATCCCGGGCACCGATATCCCGGCCGTTGATGTCCCGGTCACGGTGGACGCGCTGCCGTAGGCGCGGGGTGGAGCAGCCGAGTGGGGGGCCGCCCCCCCCCCCCGGGCGTCCCCCCCCCCCCCCCCCCCTGCAACCCCCTCCCCCTTCCCCCTCCTGTAACCCCCCCGAAGCGGGAACCGCGGGCTCCCG
>NZ_JBVJCT010000017.1:145729-178225 GCF_055588305.1 Streptomyces sp. NPDC042002
AGCGGGGATGCGCGTAGGGCTCGTGGCTCGGTGGGTCGGTGGGGGGGGGGGGCGGGGCGCGGGGGGGGGGGGGGAGGCAGCTCCCCCCCCCCCCCCCCCCCCCCCCCCCCCCCCCCCCCACTCCTGTTCCCTTCCGGGACACTCGGTCCTGGTTCCCCTTCGGGCACTCGGTCAGGCGGTGAACCTGTGGCTGCCGGAGCCGACCCGGTACACCGCGCAGCCGTCCTCCGTACGCAGGAAGGTCGCGCGGGTGTGGGAGACCGCCTCCGGTCCGGTCGCGGGGATCCACACCTCGGCCGTGGTGTTGGCGGGCACGGCGCAGGTGAGGTGGAAGCCGCCGGAGCGCTGGTGCCACCGCGTGGAGACCGGGCCGTACACGGAGGTGAAGGTGGCGCGCGCGGAGGTGACGTCGCCACCCGGGCGGGGACGGACGACGATCTCCCGGTAACCGGGCCGGCCCGGCGAGATCCCGGCGATGTTGGCGTACATCCACTCGCCCACCGAGCCGTAGGCGTAGTGGTTGAAGGAGTTCATGTCCGGGGTCTGGAAGCTGCCGTCGGGCCGGATGGAGTCCCAGCGTTCCCACATCGTGGTGGAGCCCTTGTCGATCTGGTAGCCCCAGCTCGGGAAGGAGCGCTGCTGGAGCAGCCGGTAGGCGACGTCGGTGTGCCCGGTGTCCGTGAGGACGGGCAGCAGCCGGGGCGTGCCGAGGAAGCCCGTCGACAGATGCCAGTCCTTCGCGCGGATCAGATCGACGAGCCGGCCGGCCGCCGCCGCGCGCAGGGCGTCCGGCAGCAGGTTCATCGACAGGGCGAGCACGTACGCCGTCTGTGTGTCGCCCTTCACCTTCCCGTCCGCGCCGACATAGGCGTTCTGGAACGCCTCACGGACGCGCTCGAAGAGGGTGACATGGGGCGCCGGGTCCTTGCCGAGCGCGGTGGCCATCCGGGCCACGAGGTCGGCGCTGTGCGCGAAGTACGCGGTGGCGATGACGTCCTTGGGCGTCTCGTCCGAGACGTTCAGCCAGTCCCCGTACCCGTCCGCCGGCCGCAGCAGGTTGTCGCTGTGGCGCTCCAGGTAGGCCAGCCAGGACTGGACGGACGACCAGGCGTCGGCCAGGACCTGCCGGTCCCCGTAGGCCTCGTACAGCGACCAGGGGACCGTGACACCCGCGTCGCCCCAGCCCGCGACGCCGTTGCCGACCGTTCCGACCATGGGCGCCACGTCCGTGAACGCGCCCTCGGCGGTCTGGCCGTCGCGCAGGTCCACGAGCCACTTGGCGAGGAACCTGGCCGACTCCATCGTGTAGGCGGCCGTGGGAGCGAAGACGTTGATGTCACCGGTCCAGCCCAGCCGCTCGTCGCGCGCGGGCGTGTCCGTCGGGACGGAGAGGAAGTTGCCGCGCTGCCCCCAAGTGATGTTGCTGTGCAGCTGGTTGAGCATCGGGACGTCGGTCTCGAACTCAAGGGTGAAGGGCGCCGACGTATGCATCACGCGACCGGTCACGGCCCGCGCGGAGGGAGTGCCGGGGAACCCGGTGAGCTCGACGTAGCGGAATCCGTGGAAGGTGAAGCGCGGTTCGTACGTCTCCTCGCCGCCACCCTTGAGGGTGTACGTGTCGGTCGCCGCGGCCGAGCGCAGATTCGCGGTGTAGAGAGTGCCGTCCGGGTTGAGGACCTCGGCGTGCCGCAGCCGCACGGTCGTCCCGGCGTCGCCCGAGACACGCAGCCGCACCGAGCCGACCATGTTCTGGCCCAGGTCGAAGACGAAGACGCCCGGCGCGGGTTCGGTCACCTTCTCGGCCGGCCGTTCACCGGCCACGCGCACCGGGCCGTCGGCCTGCGCGACGATCTGACCGGGAGCGCCGTCGCCCGCCGCGCGGACACCGAGCCAGGTCCCGTCGTCGAAACCGGGTGAGGTCCAGCCGGCGGTCTCCATCCGCGCGTCGTACGTCTCGCCGCCCAGCAGGTCGGCGGCGACGATCGGGCCGGCCGCGGCCCGCCAGTCCGTGCCCGAAGTGACGCGCTCACTGGTCCCGTCGGCGTACTCGATCTCCAACTGCGCCAGCAGCGCGGGGCGTTCACCGTACTGGTGCGGCCCGAACATGCCGACGTCGCCCGCGTACCAGCCCGGCGCCACATACGCGCCGATGGCGTTCGCGCCGGGCCGGAGCAGGGACGTGACGTCGTACGTCTGGTACTGGACGCGTTCGCGGTAGTCGGTCCAGCCGGGGGCGAGCTGATCGCGGCCCACCCGGCGGCCGTTGAGGTGGGCCTCGTACAGGCCGAGGGCCGTGGCGTACAGGCGGGCGCGGGCCACCTTCTTGCGCGGCAGCGTGAACCCGTGCCGCAGTTGGTTGGCGGCGAAGGACGCCGGAACGACCCTGCCCCAGGGGCCCGACCCCCACGCGGCGGCCACCTTCGCCGCGGACCAGCCGCTGTCGTCGAAACCGTCCCCGCGCCAGTCGCCCGAGGGCTCCGCGTCCGTCGTCCTCCAGGAGGCGTCGGTGACGATCCGCTGCTCACCGGAGGCCGTGCTCAGGGTGAGGACGGCGACCAGACCGGCGGGCCCCACCGTCGCGTTGGTCGCCGCGACCGCGAGGACGTTCCTGCCGGGGCGCAGCCTTCCCAGGACGTCGACGACGGCGGGTCGCCGCCAGCCGTCGTGGTCCGTCGCCAGATCGGTGCGGGCCACTTCGGCGCCGTTCACGGAGAGCGAGAAAACGTTGTCAACGGTGATGGCGATCTTCGCCGCCGTGACACCGTCCGGGACATCGACGACCCGCCGGAACCACCGCGTGTCCGCCGGAGCGCTGCTCGCCGGATCCCCCTCGGGGAACCAGATCCAGTCGCTGCCTTCGAGGGAGGGCGCGTCCGTGAGGACGGTGGGGGCGGAGACCCAGTCCGCCGACCACCGCGCGTCCATGAGCCCGGTCTCCCACCAGGACGGCGCGCTCCAGCCGGAGGCCGCGCCGTCGGTGTCCCAGACCCGCACGGACCAGAAGTAGCGTGTCCGTGGGGCGAGTCGAGGACCCGCGTACGGGACGAGGACGGACTGGTCGGACATCACCTTCCCGCTGTCCCAGACGTCCGGACGGGACAGCCTCGACCTGCTGGAGGCGACACGGAGTCGGTACGCGCTCTGGAGCGTCCCGGGCTTGTCCGAGACCATCGGCCAGCTCAGCCGGGGGTGTTGAGCGTCGAGACCCAAGGGGTGCTGGACGTATTCGACGGTCGGGGCGGTGATGCGGGGCGCTCCGCGCCGCGCCCGCGACCCGGCCGGCGCGGACGCCGGTGCCGACGTGGGCGCGGCCGCGGCCGGTCCCGCTCCGGCGGCCGTCGCGGCGACGGCGCCCGCCGCGCCCGCCAGGATGTTCCTCCTGCTGATCAACTGCGGCCCCTCACCTAGGAGTTGTGAATCGATTCAAATCAACGTCACAGCGGCGAACGTAGGGGCGCGAGGGGTGAGGGTCAATGAGTGTGCAGGGATTTTCCGAGGTTCCGGCCGTTGATCCGTGTCATCAAGGAGATCTGGCTGATTCGCGTCACCGGGGTGATTGAACGGTTTCAATCGGCCGGCGAGGTGGTGTTCCCGCAGGCACGCCCGTGCCCCGCGACCGATCGTGAACGGTCGCGGGGCACGGTGAGGTCGCGCCGCGTCTCAGTCGATGTGCCGGGCCGCGAAGCCGACGAAGTCGGTCCAGACGTTGTGGCTGACGCCGACTATGGGGCCTGCGGTGACTTTCGAGTCGCGTACGTGGGTGATGCCCATCCAGGGGGCTACTTCGACGCACTCGCCGCCGTTGCCCGCGCTGTAACTGCTCTTGAACCAAGCCAGGCTGTCCGTGTCAGGCCCGACCGCTACCCCGCTCATCTCTCTCCCAACAACTTCTCGATCAAAGAGAGCGATTCAGCCGGTGTGAGCGCCTGTGCACGGAGACTCCCGTACGCGGCCTCGACTTCCCGGACCTTCCCACGCTCCGTATGGACGCGGCTGTCACCTTGGACCTCCGTATAGGCGATCCTCCGCCCATCCACGGTCTCCATCAAGGTGAACGGTCCTGCCAGTCCTGCGTGTTGCACGCGAGACAGGGGCATCACCTGGATCTCGACGTTCCTTCTCTCTCCTGCCAGGAGGAGGTGTTCCAACTGGCCACGCCAGACTCCCTCCCCGCCGAGGGGGCGGTGAAGTACTGCCTCCTCGATCACAAAGGTCAAGTGCGGCGCGGGACGCCTGACGAAAATCTCATGCCGCGCCAGCCGTGCGGCCACTCGCTGTTCGATGACCCCTTCGTCCAGCAGCGGCCGCCACATGGCAAAGACCGCCCGCGCGTAGTCCTCCGTCTGCAACAACCCTGGTGTGGCCTGGGTCGCGTAAACATGCAGCTCAACCGCTTGCGCCTCCAAGCTCGCCGCATCCCGGAAGAACGCCGGATACTGCGCCCGGGCCACCTCCTCCTTCCCCGCGCCCAACACCCCGCCCGCGTCCAGTACTTCATCGGCCCGGTCGATGAACTTGGGTGGCGGGATCCGCCTCCCCTGTTCGAAAGAGGCGATCGTCGACGCCGAGTACCCCGTCCGCGCCCCCAGTTCCGCCCGGTCGAGACCCGCCCGCTCCCGGCACAGCTTCAACTGCCGTCCGAACACGTGCAGGATGCCCGCCCCGGGCTCGTGCTCACTCTCCGCCGACTGCTCCTCCACGCCCGGCACCTCCCGTACGCACCGTCAAGGGAACCGCTCCCGCGACCAACGCACCGTGAGGGAGGCCGGTCACGCCTCACTCCGCGTACAACGGCGCAGCCGTCACGTACAACGGGTGCCGGTCCGCGCGTCGTGCCTGTTCAAAGCTACGCACGGGCCGCGACCGTTCTGCCCATGAAGCCGGAAACCCACCCGCACAGGCATATGCCGCAACGCACGCTGGTCGCACTGGAGTTCGCGATGCGGTTCACATCGACCCCACGCGGCGCACGACTCGCCCGTCGGCTCATCTCGCACCGTCTGAACGAGTGGGGCCACCCGTACACGTCACCGGCCAACGAGACCGTCACCCTGATCACGGCGGAGCTCACGGCGAACGCCGTCCGGCACGGCCATGTCCCCGGCCGCGACTTCCACCTCCGGCTCGCCGCGACCGGACGTGTCCTGCGGGTCGAGGTCACGGACACCCGGGCCGAGAGGCTGCCGGTCCCGGCGGCGCCGTACCCGGACGGGGAATCCGGGCGCGGCCTCCTCCTTGTCGACGCCCTGGCCGACGACTGGGGGGTCACCCCGCGCCCGGCCGCCCCCGGCAAGACCGTATGGGCGGAGGTACGCCTCCCCGCGCCGGCGGGCACACCGTGAACACGGCGGGTGCGAGGTCACATGTCGAGTGTCATCAGGAGGCGATGGGCGCCGGGGCCGAAGTGGTCCGGGCGGGGGCCCGAGGGGTCGCGGACGAAGCCCAGGGACAGGTAGAGCGCTATGGCCGGGTCGTTGGCCGGCTCCACCCAGAGGAGGAGGGTCTCCGCGTCCGCGCTGCGGAGTTTCTTGAGGGTCTCCAGCATCAGTTGCCGGGCCACTCCCCTGCCTCGCACGGCGGGTGAGACTCCCAGGCTGACGATCCAGCTTTGCCCCTTGTGCGGTGGCGTGGCCAGGACGTAGCCGCAGACGCGGCCGTCGTCGTCTTCCACTACGAGCAGATGGTCCGGGTACATGTCCATGAACTGACGCATCAGGGAGAAGGGAAACGGGTCGGCGGGAAAGACTTCGTGATCCAGACGCAGTAGATCGGACATGTCCTGATCGCTGGCCTTGCTGACCCGGACGAACCAAGGGTGAAGTGCTCGCATCGAACCAGAATCGCCCTGCCGCTCGGCCCGTTCAAGTCCTCGGATCCGGTGTCGGGTGCCGCATGCGACCGTGCGCCCCTCATGCCTCCTTTGTCGGCAGGGATTCAGCAAGGAGGGGAAGTCGCGGATCGGCTCTGTTGATACCGTGGAGCATGCCTTTGGGATCACCCGGAAAACAGGCGCAGTTGAACGCGGACGCGCCGTGGGACGCCTTCGACCCCGCACTCTACGTCCAGAACAACTACCGCACGGTGCTGTCCGTGGACGAGACGATCATGTCAATCGTTCGCGCTCATTTCAGTGATCATTTCCGTAAGGCTCCCGCTCGGCCGGTCCGGGGTATCGACGTGGGGGCGGGAGCCAATCTCTATCCGGCCCTCTCGATGCTGCCCTGGTGCGACGAGATCACCTTGCTGGACAAGGCGAAACCCAACCTCCGCTATCTGCGGCAGCAGCTCGCCCGGCACGACGGGAGTTGGGACGACTTCTGGCGCAAGCTGTGCCTGGACGACGCCTACGCGTCGATGCCGGGCGGCCCCTGGCAGCGACTGGGCGATGTGGCGCGGGTCGAGCAGGGCGATGTCCTGAAGCCCGCCGAGCGAGGAGAGAAGTGGCAGGTAGGGACGATGTTCTTCGTCGCCGAGTCCATCTCCACCTCCCCCGATGAATTCCATTGCGCTGTCGAACACTTCCTGGAGTCCCTCGTTCCGGGAGCGCCCTTCGCGGCCGCCTTCATGGAGAACTCCGAGGGATATCAGGTGGGGGACACGTGGTTTCCCGCGTGCGAGGTGAAGCAGGCCGAAATCAGCGCCAGCATCGAGCGCCGCGCCGAGCGTGTGCAGACCCACCGGATCGGCGGTCCGGGGGAGGTGCGGCCCGGCTACACGTCCATGATCCTCGCGTGCGGTTTCCGGTGAGCGGGCAGCTTTCGAAGGGCCTTTAGGGCCTGTACGGCCGGGCGAGAGGGTCTGTGAGGGGGAGCACGGAATGCGGATCAAGCCGCGTCAGCACCTGCTCGATATGTGGCGGGCATCGGCTCGTCACTCTTTCGAGCAAGGAGTGTGGTCCTGGGGCGAAGGGGGTGGTCGCAGCAGTGTCGCCGACGCGGAACGACTGCTCTGCCTTCTGTACCCCGCGACGGAGATCCCGGCATTCCGCCTGGACGACCCCGACACCACCCAGCGGGATGTGAGAGAGGCTCTGCGCGACGCGGGAGACTCCACCGACATTCCCCTGCGACTCATCGAGATCCTGGGTGAGTTCATGAAGAAACACCACGACGGTGAAGCCCCCACCTTCGCCGGTGGCCACTACTTCGCCTCCGTCGACCCCGAGCGGGAACTCTCCGAGGAGCAGAGAGAACTCGACGTGGTCGACTCCTATTCCATGTCCGTGAGCCTGTGCCTGGCCACCCTCGGGTTCCTCAAGGTGTACCGGTCGACCGCTCGCGCGTCCGCCAGGGACCGCGTCGAGCAGCTCTGGGAGGACACGAGCGAGCGGCTGACCGCCGCGATCGTGGGCCTGCTGCGCTCCTTCACCGTCGACGTCGTCGAGATCTCGTCCGGTCAGGGGCAGGCGCTCGCGCGTCTGCTCGGCGGAGGCCGTCTGTCCGACCGGCAGGTCATGCAGCGATTCCAGCGCCGGTTCAAGCCGCTGCGCGCCCTGATCACCGAAAGCCTCACTCTGGGCCTGGACACGGACGTCCGCGACGAACTGCGCAACGAGAACCGCCTGTTCGAGTGCGGCTGGGCGTGGGGCGTGGTCAAGGACGCCCGCGAGATCCAGACGGAGTCGCGGACCGATCGCGGCACGCAGCCCCGGGGCGTCGCCCACCCCGTGCCCTACCTCCACTTCACCGTCGTCGCCCTCGACGGCATCATCGACCTCCTGTCCGAGCGCACCCTCACCCTCGGCCTGCTCGACGCCGAACAGCAGCAGCTGGCCTCGGCCCTGAGGCTGCGCTTCGAGATCACCCAGCAGTACTGGTCGACCATCGCCCGCTTCGACGACGACGCCTGGCCCCTGGAGGAGATCCCCTGGCGCACCACGCTGCAGCGGCTGGAATCGGAGTACTTCTCCCTCACGGTCGTCTCCATCCTGGTCCACGACCTGATGCGCCGAAGAACGACCGACCACGACCTCACCCGCATCGTCACCGTCATGGAACGCCTCGCCGAACGCGGCCGGATCACCGGTCGCACCATCCGTGACGACCCGGCCATCGCCCTGCACAGCCCCGGGATCACGATGCCACTGCTCGGCAGCGACGAACTCGGCCCGACCATGGCCTGGGTGATGAACGACTTCTCCACCCAGTTGCTCAAGCGGGCCGTCCAACTCTGCGCCCTGGCGGGCAACGTCGAGTCCGAGGAACGTCTGCTCCAACTGGCCGAGAGCGTCCTCGACCATGTGTGGCGGCGCCGTATCACCGAAGGCGAGGGCGCCGGGCTGTGGGACGACGTGCGGGCCGTCCATCCCGAGTCACCGGCTCCGACGACGACGCCGTCCTGGAGCGTCACCGAGCGCGTCACCGAATGCATGGTCGCAGCGCACGGGCTCTACGACCGTCCGCCGATCCCGAGCCTCGCCCTGTCCGCCGCGGCGAGGGAGGCGATCAGCGAAGCCGCCCATCTGCTGGGCAGGGAACAGAAGGATCACCCGGCACCGCCCTCCAGGACCCAGCAGGGAGAATGGACCAAGGGCATCGAAGCGGACCTCCGGCGCGCCCGGGAACTGATCGAACGGCGGCCCGGAACCGCCCTCGCGCTGGCACTCGACGTCCTCGTACGGCTCGACTCCCTCACCCGCGCCGCGGACCGGGAGGTGTGACCGTGCTCGTCCTCGCCGCCTCGGACAAGGGAGGGACCGGCCGCTCCGTCACCAGCGCCAATCTGGCGTACCGTCACGCCCTGGGCGGAGCGGACGTCTGCTTCCTGGACTTCGACTTCGGATCCCCCACCGCCTCCGCCGTGTTCGACCTGCCCACCACGGACCTGGAGGTCCAGGGAACCGGACTGCACTCCTATCTCCAGGGCGCGACCGGCGAACCGCACCGCGTCGACGTCTGGGCGCGCACCGAACACCCCGACCTGCGCGACCGGCCCAGCGGATCCGGCCGGCTCGTCCTGTTCCCGGGCGACCGCTCCGGAGGGGAGTTCGTCACCGGAGAGGACCAGCTCCACCGGTGCGTCGACCTCGTACTGAGCCTCAACCGAGAATTCGACATGATCGTCGTGGACCTCAGCGCCGGGCGCAGCTACGCGATGGATCTGGTCCTCGCGGCCACCGCACCCCGCGGCGGCCTCGGCAGACTGAAGCACCGCTGGCTCGTCTTCCACCGCTGGACCCACCAGCATGTGAGAGCCGCGGCCGAGCTCACCTTCGGCAGGCACGGCATCGTGCAGGCCGGTGCGGCCAGAGGGCACCGGCCCGAGACACTCAGCGGCTCCATCCGCTTCGTCCGAGCCGCCGTACCCGACCTGGAGTCACCCCTGTGGGCCCAGGTGACACCCGCCCAGTACGCGTGGATGCGGCAGTGCGACCGGGCACTTGAGGAACTAGCCGCCGACCGGGGCATCGGCGAGAGCCGGGTACTGGCATCGATTCCGCTCGAACCCGTCCTCCAGTGGCAGGAGCGCCTCATCACCGACGCGGACGTGCACGACCGCAGGATCGCCGCCAACGAGACCCTGCGGGCCTTGGGCGACCTGGCCCGGCGCCTGAACGACGAGAGGTACTGGGGGGAGCTGTGAACCGACCCAGCGCGGTCTTCCGGGAGACCAGCGCCGAACCCCGCACGGAGTCCGTGCCGTTCTCCCATGTGTCCCTGGAACTCGGGCACTTGTACATGGAGGACTTCACCGAGGGCGGCGACCGCCTTCGTCGGCACTTCGCGACGGCAAGGCCGTGGGTGGACGCCGCCCGCGCCGGCACCCAGCTCGCGGGCGGCCGACCGCGCGTGAGTACCTGCTTCCTGATCGACGACTACTTCTCCCGGCTGTCCACGCCGGCCGAGCTGATCCCCCCGCTCCTGGCCGCCGCCGCCGAGGCCGGGCTGACCATCGACTACCTTGCCCGCGAGTCCGGTTGCGCGGTCACGACCGGCGCCGATCGCGCGGAGCTCCACCTGGCCGAGTCCGTCCTGCAACGGCTGGTGGAGTCCCCGCCGCCCGGCAGCAGCGGGTTCCGGCCGCCCGTCAGCCGCATCGGTTGGCTCAGCAACGGCCGGCGCGCCCCGGCCCAGCGCACCTCGGCGGCCCTGGACTCCGCCGGCGCGGTCTGGCAGCCCCCGTCGGAGACCGGCGCCCGCGGCCACTCCGTCTTCATGGACGTCGAGTTGTGGAGCGACGCGGAGGAGCGGCGCACCTGGTCCTGCGCCTTCCTCGCCGCTGTCTGGCAGTTGGTCCGGCTGGGGCTCCTGCGCGACAACGGCCGCGCGGTGCTCGCGCCGACCCCCTGGGACGACAGGGAGTTCCCCGAGGACTGGGACGAACTGCCGTCCGTCGTACGGCTGAACCCGCGCGCCCAGCCCTTCACCGCCTACCTCACGTGCAGCGTGCTCCCCACCCGCTTCATGCCCGTCGAGCACGCCGTACGCGTCATCCTCGAACAGGTCCACATCGAGGCCCAGGTACAGGAACAGGTGAACCAGCGCTCCAGCCGCGAGAGTTTCCCCGTGCCAGCGGATGTCGCCGACCGCACGTCCTACGTCTTTCCACCAGGACTGTGATGAGTCACCTCGCCACGCACGCACCTCCCGCCATCGCCTGCGGCGAGGTACGCACCTGCATGCTGCCCGCCGGCAACGCGCTGGACGAGCGAGCGGCCACGCGTCTGCTGCACCTGCGCGCCGACGAACGGGTCAGGACCTCCCGGCGGCCGAACCGTCTCGCGGTCTCCCCGGACGTCCTCACCGGCGTCGACTGCGCTCTGCCCGCCTCCACGGGCACCCGGGTGCGTGCCGTGGGCACCGTGACCACCCGCGCCCTGCTCGTCGAGGGCCGGGTCCTCCAGTCCGCGGCCTCCTTCTTGCTCCCCGCCTTCGGAACCGACCGCCGACAGCCCTGGGGCTACTACCTGGCCCGGCCCGGATCCCTGATCCCCATCGGAAGACCGGCTGAGAAGCAGGTCGCCCAGGGCCTTCTCGGCAACCCTCAGCCAGGCCTGCTCGATGTCGGATCGATCGCCGAAAGCCTGCTGGCCAGGATCTCCCAGCACCAGATCCTCGACCACCGCGCCCCGCTCCGCGCCGCCGACACCGCACTGCGCTGGACGGTGACGACAGCCGCCCCCGGCGAGGAACCGTCCGCGCTGTTCACCATGGCCGACGAACGCCTGCGCACCCTCGAACTCCGTCTGCCGGGCGGTATCCCGCTCATCGCGGCGGCCGGACTCTGCGAGGACCTGGCCCTGCACGACTGGCTGCTCACGACCGTCACCGACAGACTCGACGGACTGAGAGTCAGCTCCACGGACAGCCGGAGCATCCTGAAGGTACTGCGCCCGCTCGTCGACCACCTGCTGCATCTGTGGATGCCCAGGGCCCGCCTGGACCCCGCCCTGCACACCGTCTGGGACCAGTTGGAGAAGACCCCGGGCTACAGCAGACAGTGGAACACGTCGGCACAACGCGTCAGGGACCAACTCGCGCTCCACGCAATCCAGTTGCCTGAGGAGGTGCCGACCCCGCACTGATCGGGCAGCATCCTGGGAGACATCTGGCGGGGGAGACGACCATGCACGGAGCAGCGGGGACGCCGGGGCCGGTGGCGGGCGGGGTGCGGATAGCGCCCATTGTGCTCAAGACGCTGGTCACCGTCGTCGTCAGCACCATCGCGTATGTGCTCACCAACCTGGTGCACCAGTCCGGCGACGAGCTGTGGAAGATCGCGGTGTCCGTCGTCATCGGCGGATCCGCTCTCATCGTCCAGTACATGGTCGACTTCGAGCAGCGGCTGGCGCAGATGGAGACCGGGCAGCAGGAGCGCGGCCGAGAGCACCAGGAACACTTCATCGAGCTCAGCGAGGCCGCCGGACTCCTGCGTGACCTGGACCAGGCGGGCATGAGCGCCGGCGACGCGAGACGCCTGATCAAGAGTCTGAGCCGGGTGGGGCAGCAGGGACCGGAGATCGTGAAGGCGTTCGCCCGGGCCGAGACGGAGAGTCTTGCCTTCGTCGTCACCGACCTGACCGGGATGACCGCCCAGTGGCCCCGGGACAACACCGAATGGCTCATCAGGCTCACCGAGTGCGCGCGTCGCACCATCGACGCCACGAGCAGTTCCGTCGACCAGCCGTTCTGGGACACGGACTCGGCGAAGCCGTATCTGGACGCCCAGATAGAGGCGATGCGGGCCCGCGGTGTCACCATCCGACGCCTGTTCATGATCAAGGAATCCGAGCGGAACGATCCGGCGTTCATGACACGGTTCCTCAAACTCTGCGAAGAGCAGCGCGGCTTCAGCATCGACGTACGCTTCCGCGTCCTGTCCTCCTCCGGATCTCCCGAGCGGCGGAACCGCAGGGCGGCGGCCGCCCGGGACGTCGTCATATTCGACAGCGAGCTGTGTCTGGAGTTCGACCCGGACCGGCAGGAGGGCAACGTGAAGACCCGGCTCGACGCGGACGGCCGGCGCATCGACGGCGAGGTGAGGACGTTCAACGAACTCTGGGCGACCGCCACCGAACCCACCACCCAGCCGGAGCCCTCACCCGGCCCCCAGGCGTGAGGTCTCCCGCCCCGTCGGATCGACGAACCGGGGTATGCCCCGGCCACGTCCGTCAGCCGGTGCCGGGCGGGCCCTGCGGGGAGATCAGACCGCTCTCGTAGGCGAGGACGACGGCCTGTACCCGGTCCCTCAGGTCGAGCTTCGACAGGATGCGGCCGACATGCGTCTTGACCGTGGTCGGGCTGAGGAAGAGGCGGTCCGCGAGTTCGGCGTTGCTGAGGCCGGTCGCCATCAGGCGCAGCACCTCCAGTTCGCGCGGGGTCAGCCCGGACAGGTCGCGGTGGAGGCCGGTCCGCGGGGACTCCTGGCGCTGCGCGAAGCGCTCGATCAGCCTGCGCGTGATCGTCGGCGCGAGCAGCGCGTCGCCGGAGCGCACGAGGCGCACGGCTGCCACGAGGTGTTCGGGGGTGACGTCCTTGAGCAGGAAGCCGCTCGCTCCGGCGGTGAGCGCCGCGTACACGTAGTGGTCGAGGTCGTACGTGGTGAGGATGATGACCCGGGTGCCGTCACAGCCGTCGGGTCCGCCGCCGAGAATGCGCCGGGTGGCCTCGATGCCGTCCATCCGCGGCATCCGGATGTCCATGAGGACGACGTCGGGCCGGGTGCGCCTGACGGCGTCGACCGCCTCGGCCCCGTCCGCCGCCTCGGCCGTCACCTCGATGCCGTCGGCGGCGAGGATCATCCCGAAACCCGTACGCACCAGGGCCTGGTCGTCCGCGATGACCGCGCGCAGGGCGGGACCGTTCACACCGCCTCCCACGGGACCCGGGCCGTGACCCGGTATCCGCCGGTGGGCGTGGGCCCGGCGGTGAGCTCGCCGCCGTAGACCGCGAGCCGCTCGCGCAGCCCGATCAGTCCGCGGCCGTTGCCGTCCACCGCGGGCGAGTCCCGGACGGCTCCCGTGTCGGTCACCTCGATCTCCAGCCACGGGCCGGCGAAGCCGATCGCCACCGCCGCACCGGCGCCCGCCGCGTGCTTGATCGCGTTGGTGAGCGCCTCCTGGACGACGCGGTACGCCGTGAGTTCCACCCCGGGCGGCAGAGGCCCGGGAGGCAGCGACACCGTCAGACTCACCGGGGTCCCGGCGGCCCGCACTCTTTCGGCGAGGGCGTCGAGCTGCCCGAGGCCGGGCTGCGGTTCCAGGCCGTCGGCGGGGCTGTCGGCGCCCGCGTCCGGACCGGCGAGCAGGCCCATCACATGGCGGAGTTCGGCCATGGCGGCGCGGCCGCCGGCCTCCACCGCCAGCAGCGCTTCCTTGGACCGCTCCGGGGCCGCGTCCATCACCTTGCGCGCCGCGCCCGCCTGAATGACCATCACGCTCACATTGTGGGTGACGACGTCGTGCAGTTCGGCGGCTATCCGGGCGCGCTCCTCCTCGACGGCCCGGCGCATGGCCTTCTCCTGGGCCTGCTGGAGGTCCGTGAAGCGTTTCCGGCTGGCCTCAAGCCGCAGGCGCCCGAAGCGGACGAGGCTGGCCAGCACCCCGACGAGCAGGAGCACGACGGCCGGGCTGGACCAGCCGGGGAGCACGGGGTCCGAGTCCCGGAACGCGACACCCGCCAGCACGGCGGCGACGATCAGCGCGGCCATCGCCCGCGTCCGGTAGCGGCTGTGCGCGACGGCTCCGTACGCGCCGATCCCGCAGGTCAGCACGTTGATCCAGGAGACGCTGTCACCTATGGCCAGTGCGGCGGCGGCGACCACCCCGAACGCGAGCAGCGGATACCTGCGCCTGGCCACGAGCGGCAGCGCCGACAGCACGACCAGGACCCATGGCGCGGAGGACCGTGAGTCGTACGGGGCCTCCGGGCCAGGGACCGGAGGCCACTCCGGGTACGGGATCGCGCCCCGGCTCTCGGACACGGCCCTGGAGCTGATCCGTACCGGCCCGTCGCCGGGGTAGCGCGCCGCCACGACCAGCGCGACGACGGTCAGCACGAGGGCCAGCACCACGTCCACGCGCACCGCCCGCCGGGACGGCGGGGCGGGCTCACCCTCCGGCCGCATCGCGTCGCGGACGTGCGCCCACCACGTCCCCGGCCGCAGCACGTCGCCGGCCCGCTCTCGCCAGGTGCCCGCCCACGGCGTGTCACGTGGCCGCCCGTACGGGTCCTCCGTCTTCATCCGCACATTGTGTGGCCCCGCCGCACGGGTCCGCGTCCGCCTGCGCGGCCGGGGCCCCTGTCCGCCAGGAGTACTCCTCGGGGATGACCCCTCGGCCGGGTCCTCCGCGGGGAGGGCCCGATGTCGGTGCCGCGGCCGACGCGCCGGGCCGGCGTCCGCCCGTACGTTCACCGGGCCCCACCGGGCATCGGCTCCTCGACCACGAAGGACGGACACACCCATGACTCAGGTGATCGAACTGGAGGGCGTGGCCAAGCGGTACGGAGGCGCCGACGCCCCGGCCCTCGGACCGGTCGGCCTCCGCGTGGCCGAGGGCGAGGCCCTTGCCGTGACGGGTCCGTCCGGCAGCGGCAAATCCACGCTGCTCAACCTCGTCGCCGGTCTGGACCGGCCGAGCGAGGGCACCGTGACCGTGGCCGGGCAGCGTATCGACCGGCTGAGCGAGCACGCGCTGGCCCGGTTCCGCCGCGAACACGTCGGCATGGTCTTCCAGTTCTTCAATCTGCTCGACGACCTCACCGTCGCCGACAACATCCAGCTCCCCGCCCAGCTCACCGGGACCGCCCGGCGGGCGGCGGCGTCCCGTGCCGGGGAGCTGATGGACGTGCTGGGAATCCAGAAGCACGCCCGCGCCTATCCGGGGCGGTTGTCCGGTGGTGAACGCCAACGGGTCGCGGTGGCACGGGCCTTGGTGAACCGGCCCGCTCTGCTGCTCGCCGACGAGCCGACCGGCGCGCTGGACACCGCGTCGGGGCAGGAGGTACGGGAACTGCTCGTGGATCTGCACCGCGGCGGGCAGACCGTCGTCCTCGTCACGCACGACCTGGAGCTGGCCCGGGCGTGCGCGCACCGCACGATCCATCTGGTGGACGGCCGCGTGGCCGTCGACACGCAGGCGGAGGCCGTCCGATGAGCCGGTTCGGCGGCGGCGCGCTGGGGCGGGTCGTGCGCTCCGGGGTCGGCAGACGACGCGTCCAGACACTGGTGATCGCCGTGGCCACGATGATGGCGGTGGCCTCGGCCGTGGTCGCCGGGTCCCTCATGGTCGCCACGAACGCCCCCTTCGACCGTGCCTTCGCGCAGCAGCACGGCCCGCACGTCACCGCGCAGTTCGACCCGGACCGGGTGAGCGCGGCCCAACTGGCGAGCACCCGCCGCCTGGACGGGGTCACGGCGAGCGCGGGACCCTTCCCGTCCACCACGATCAGCCCGGTGGGCCGGGACGGCGGACACCTGCCCGCGCTGACGCTGGTCGGACGGTCAGGTCCGGGAGGCGACGTGGACGAACTGGACCTGAAGTCGGGCCGGTGGGCACGCGAGTCCGGCGAGATCGTGCTGTCCGCCTCGTTCTCCGGCCCGGACCTCAAGCTCGGCTCGACACTGATGAGTTCCGGCTCCGAGAACGCGCGGACGCTGACCGTCGTCGGCTTCGCGCTGTCCGCCGGCGCGAGCGCCGACGTCTGGACGACCCCCGCCGAGGTCAGGTCGCTCGCGACCGGGGACAGCGGCCTCACGAGCCAGATGCTCTACCGCTTCGACTCCGCGGGGACGAAGTCGCGGATCGCGGGCGACCGGAAGCGGCTCGCCGCCGCCCTGCCCTCCGGGGCGCTGATCGGTACGCAGTCGTGGCTGGACACCAAGCGTGCCGCCGATCAGGGCGCGGCGGCGACGATCCCGTTCCTGTTCGCGTTCGGCGTGCTCGGCATCGTGATGTCGGTGATCATCGTCGGCAGCGTGATCAGCGGTTCCGTCGGCACCGGTCTGCGCCGGATCGGCATCCTGAAGGCCATCGGATTCACCCCGCGCGAGGTCGTACGGGCTTATGTGGCCCAGGCGTTGATCCCGGCCGGGGCGGGTATCGCCCTGGGGGTCGTCCTGGGCAACCTGCTGGCCGTGCCGCTGCTCGACGACACCGAGTCCGTGTACGGCACGGTGTCGCTCTCGGTGGCCTGGTGGGTGGATGTCGTGGTGCCGGCCTGCGCGCTGCTCGTGGTCGGGATCGCGGCGCTGGTGCCCGCGCTGCGGGCCGGGAGGCTGCGTACGGTCGAGGCGATCGCCGTCGGCAGGGCGCCGCGCTCCGCGCGCGGCCAGTGGGCGCACCGCGCGGCCGGGCGGCTCCCGCTGCCCAGGCCGGTGACGTACGGCCTCGCGAGTCCCTTCGCGCACCCCGTGCGCGCCATCGCGATGGTCCTCGCGGTGACCTTCGGGACAGTGGCCGCGACGTTCGCGGTGGGACTGACGCAGTCCCTCGACGCGGTCGCCGGCGCGCAGGATCCCGAGAACCGCGCCGATGTCACCGCCATCAGCGGCGGCCCCGCCGCGGGCTCCGGGCCGGGCCGGGTGGAGAAGACGCGGAAGCAGTCCGCGGCCGGCCCCGAGCGCGCGCCCGCCGCCTCGGGACAGAACCAGGGGCAGCCGTCGGCCGATCCTGAGGCGGTGCGTGCCGCCGTCGCGGCGCAGCCCGGCACCGCCTCGTACTACGGCGTGGCGACGGGCGACGCCACGGTGTCCGGGATCTCCGGCACCGTCCGGGCCGTCCTCTACCAGGGTGACTCGCGCCCCGGCGGCTACGAGATGATCGCGGGGCACTGGCTCTCCGGGCGGGGCCAGGTCGTGGTGCCCACCCGCTTCCTGGAGAGGACGGGCACCAGGATCGGCGACACCGTGCGGGTGACCTTCGAGAAGGATACGGAGCGCCTGCGGATCGTCGGCGAGGCCTTCGACACGTCGGACGACGGCATGCGGGTCCACGCGGATCTCGACAGCTTCGCCACGGTGGAGCCGCAGGCCTTCCACATCGAGGTCGAGCCGGGGGTCTCTCCCGCCGACTACGCGCGAGAACTCGGCAAGGTGGTCAAGCCGCTGGGCGGCGACGTCTTCGCCGACTCCGCCCCGCAGGACGGGAACATGATCCTCGTACTGGAGGCGATGGCCGGTCTTCTCACCCTGATGCTGGTCTCCGTGGCGGGCCTCGGAGTACTCAACTCCGTCGTCCTCGACACCCGCGAGCGTGTCCACGACCTGGGAGTGTGCAAGGCGCTCGGTATGTCCCCGCGGCAGACCGTGTCTCTCGTGCTCGCCTCGGTGGCCGGGATCGGTGTGCTCGGCGGGCTGATCGGCGTCCCGGCCGGGTTCGCGCTGCACGGCTATGTGCTGCCGGTCATGGGAGAGGCCGCGGGCACCGGCCTGCCGCCGTCGGTCCTCGATGTGTACGACACCTCGCAACTGGTGCTGCTGGGCCTGGCCGGAGTGCTCGTCGCCCTGCTGGGCGCGATGGTCCCGGCGGGCTGGGCGGCCAAGGTCCGTACCGCCACGGCGTTGCGCACCGAGTGACCGGTGGGCGGCACTTTGCAGAGGGTTCCCTTCAGGGCCTTAAATCATGGGTAAAGAAACCGGCCCCCGGGTGAACCAGTCGCGGTGTTTGTTATCGGGCGGCGGTCGTAGGGGTGTACGGGCAAAGCGCGCGCGTCCGGCTGGGTTGCCGGGGTGGTTCGGGTGGGCGAACACCTGGTCAGAATGGTGGAACGGGGGGTTCCAGCTAAAGGGGTGGGTAGGGGTACTCCCGAGTTTGTCGGCTCTGCTAGACATGACCTTGCCCGTAGCGCGTGCGAAGGTGGAACAAGGGTTCGAGAGAAACGGGCGCGCTGCATCTGGGGCTGAACAGGGGGTTTCAATCCGTTGATTGAAAAGCAAAACACCGGTCGCTGGGTTCGCCGTTACCATGCGTCGGACGAAAGCCCGATCCAGCTGGTCTGTCTGCCGCACGCGGGCGGGTCGGCCTCTTTCTATTTCCCGATGTCCCAGGCGCTGGCGCCCGCCGTGGACGTGCTCTGCGTGCAGTACCCGGGTCGCCAGGACCGCCGGGACGAGCCCGGCATCACCGAGATCGGCGCCTACGCCGACGCGCTGATCAGCCAGATCCTCCCCTGGACCGACCGGCCGCTGGCCTTCTTCGGGCACAGCATGGGCGCCGTCCTGGCGTTCGAGGTGACCCGCAGGCTGGAGCGTGACCACGGGGTCGCCCCGGTGCGGATCTTCGCCTCCGGCCGCCGGTCGCCCGCCAGTCACCGGCACGAGAGCGTGCACCTGCGTGACGACGACGGCATTGTCGAGGAAATGCGCGAACTCAGCGGAACCGACGGGAGGATCCTCGGCAACGAGGAAATCCTCCGCATGGTGCTGCCCGCGATCCGCACCGACTACACGGCGATCGAGAACTATCGCGCATCGGCCGAGGACTCGGTCCGCGCACCCGTCACCGTACTGACCGGGGACGCCGATCCCCGCACCAGTTCGGAGGAAGCGGAAGCCTGGGCGGCACACACGTCCGGCGCGTTCGATATCCATCGTTTCCCGGGCGGCCACTTCTTCTTGGCGAACCATCAGGAGCGGATCCTGAAGATTGTCTCCGAGGAACTCACCGCCGTACGTTGAAAATCGGACGGAATTTCGAGCACGTACAATATCGGTAGCGGCCGGGGGACCAACCCGGCCCGGCCCCCGCCAGAAGACGCACTGGCGCCGGGGCCCAGCGCGTCGCCCGGCCCCTGGCCGAACGGCGACGATCGCACGGGGCGGGTCGCCGAGTTGACCCGGGCAGCGCGCCTCGCGCGCTGCCCGCACGCCCCCTTCGCGCACCGGCCGCTCGATGTGGCGCCCTGACCAGGCGTCCACCGTGCCGGTCGCGCGGTTCTCAGGAAAGTCATGCGTATCGGGGGAAGGAAAGCCAGTGGCCGCGAGGCTCGTCGAGCGGGACAAGCAACTGGAGATATTGAGGGAACTGCTCGGCAGCGCCGAGAGAGGGCGCGGGCGCGTCGCTGTCATCAGCGGCGTGGTCGCCGGCGGAAAGACAAGTCTGCTGGAGGGCTTCACCCAGGAAGCCATCACCGCGGGCGCGCTCGTACTGGAGGCTGCCGGATCCCGCGCCGAACGCTATCTGCCGTTCGGCATCCTGCGCCGGATCCTCGACGCCGCCGCCCCTCACGCGCCCGACGTCCACGCCTACGCGCTCTCCCTGCTGGACCAGGCGCTCGGCGGCGCCGCCGACGGCGACGGCGCCATGGACGCCGGCATGGCCGTACTGCCGCACCTGTCCACCGCGCTGCTGCGGATCGCCCGGGACCGCACCGTGGTCATCGCCGTCGACGACGTGCACCACGGCGACGACGTCTCCCTCGCCTTCCTGCTCTGCCTCGCCCGCCGGGTACGCCAGGCCGGGGTCCTCATCGTGCTGACCGCCGCCGTCCGGCTGCGGCCCGCCCAACTCGCCTTCCACGCCGAGCTCCAGCGCCAGCCCAACTGCACCAGCCTGCGACTGCCGCTCCTCACCGCCGAGGGCACCGCGCGGGTGCTGGCCGACCACTTCTCGCCCGCCGCCGCCCAGCGGCTGGCCGCCGAGTGCCAGGAGACCACAGGCGGCAACCCGCTGCTGGTCGGAGCGCTCATCGAGGACGGACTGCGAGCGCGGGAGACCAGCGAGCCCTTCCAGCGGCTGGGCCCCGCCGAGACCTTCGAGCGGGCCGTCATGGACTGCCTGTACCGGGGCGACCCCGAACTCCTCGCCGTCGCCCGCGCCGTCGCCGTCCTCGGCGACTCCGGATCCGCGCGCCTGCTCAGCCAGGTCGCCGACCTGCACGTGAAGGCCACCGAGCAGGCGCTGCGGGACCTGGGCGGGTGCGGACTGGTGCGCGGCGCCGCCTTCCGGGACCCGGCCGCGCGGGACGCGGTGCTCGAAGCGCTGCCGCCCGCTGCCCTGTCCGCCCTGCACCAGCGCGCCGCCCGGCTGCTGCACCAGGAGGGCGCCGCCGCCCTCGACGTCGCCCGCCACCTGCTCGCCGCCCGTCGCACCGCCGAGGAGTGGGCGATCCCCGTGCTGCAGGAGGCCGCCGAGTACGCCCTCGTCGGTGACGAGCACCAACTGGCGCTCCAGTTCGGCGAGCTGGCCGTCTCCTCCTGCCCCGAGGGCTCCCGCCACGCGGCCCTGAACTCCCGGCTGGTGAGCATCGTCTGGCGCAGCAGCCCGGCGGCGGCCGAGAGCCATCTGCGCCGGCTCGCGCGCGAGCTGGCCGACGGACTGCTCACCGACCGCGACCTCGTCCAGACCGTCTCCTGCCTGGTGTGGATGGGCGAGGCGCGACGCGCCGGCGAGGCCCTGCGACACCTGCGGACCTCGGGCAGCCAGGCCGTGGCCGACGGACGTCTCCCGGCGTACGACCCGGGCACCCTCGCCGCCGCCCGCAACTGGCTCTCCATGATCAGCCCCCCGCTCGCCGACACCGACACCGAACAGGACACCCCGGCAACGCTGTCGGGCACCCGCGCCACCGACGCGATCCCCTACGACATGCCGGACAACGCCCACGTCCAGGCCGCCGACGCCATGCGCACCGCACTGCGCGGCACCCAGCACGCCGAGGCGACCGTCGCCGAGGCCACCCGGGTGCTCCAGCGTTACGCGCTCAGCGACCGCACCCTCCAGCCCCTCGTCTTCGCGCTGCTCGCCCTGGTCTACGCGGGGCGTCCCGACCTCGCCCTTGCCTGGTGCGAGCGGCTGCTGGGGGAGTGCTCCGCCCGCAACGCCCCCACCTGGCAGGCCGCGCTCAGCGCGGTGCGCGCCGAGATCTCGCTGCGCCGGGGCGACCTGCCGGGCGCCGCCGCCCAGGCCCGGCACGCCATGTCGCTGATCTCCCCGCAGAGTTGGGGCATCAGCGTTGCCCTGCCGCTGGCGACCCTCGTCGAGGCCGAGACCCACATGGGCAACCACGAGGACGCCCGGAGCCTGCTCGAACAGCCCGTTCCCGAGGCCATGTTCGAGACTCTGCTCGGCCTGCACTACCTGCGCGCCCGGGGCCGCAGCCACCTCGCCACCGGCCGCTACCACGCCGCCCTGCGCGACTTCCTCAACTGCGGTGAGCTGATGCAGTCCTGGCAGGTCGACGCGGCCGAACTCGTGCCGTGGCGGCTGGACGTCGCCGAGGCCTGGCTCGCCCTGGGCAAGCCGGCCCGCGCCAAGGAGTACACCGAGCAGCAGCAGCGCCGCGAGACCGGCACCCAGGGCAGCCGCACCCGCGGGCTGCTCCTGCTGTCCGCGGCCCGCACCGGGACCGACCTCTCCGCCCGGCTCAAGCGCCTCACCGAAGCGGTCGAGACCCTGGAGGAGGGCGGCAGCAGGGTCCATCTGGCCGTCGCACTGGGCGAGTTGGGCGGCGGATACCGTGCGCTCGGCGACTTCAACCGGGCCCGGATGCTGGTGCGCAAGGCCTGGCACGTCGCCAAGTCCTGCGGCGCCGAGCCGCTGTGCCGGCAGTACATGCCCGGCCACGGCGACGGCGAGGTCCCGGTGCCCGCCGGGCCGGCGGGCGGCGAGGCGGAGCAGCCCAAGGAGGTCGAGGTCCTCTCCGAGGCCGAGGCGCGCGTGGCCCTGCTGGCCGCCCGGGGCCACACCAACCGCGAGATCGCCACCAAGCTGTACGTGACCATCTCCACGGTCGAGCAGCATCTGACGCGGATATACCGCAAGTTGAAGGTGAAGCGTCGCCGGGACCTGCCCGACCGCCTCTCGGACGTGTGCCTGCCGGGCGTCGCCTGAGCGTACGGGCGGTCCGCCCGGCGGCACTTCGCCCCGCCGCGCGGCGGCGGGGCGATCCGGGGAACTGGTGCCGGGCCCTTCTCCCGTGGGGGCGGGTGTCCTCAGGGCAGCAACCCGCGCTCCAGCGCGGTGATCACCGCCGACGTCCGGTCGGAGACCCCCAGCTTCTTGAAGGAACGCAGCAGGTGCGTCTTCACCGTCGCCTCGCCGATGAACAGCCGCTTGCCGATGTCGGCGTTCGTCAGCCCCTGGCTGACCAGTTGGAGCACCTCCCGCTCGCGATCCGACAGCAGCGGGGGCGGCTCCGGCAGCCGGGCGCGGAACAGCTTGGGCGCCAGCGACGGTGTCAGCACCGTCTCGCCGCGCGCCGCCGCCTTCACCGCCCGCACCAGATCGTCGCGCGAACTGCCCTTGAGGAGATAGCCCGCCGCGCCCGCCTCCACCGCGCGCAGGATGTCGGTGTCCGTCTCGTACGTCGTGACGATCACGACCTTGGCGGCGGGGGCGACGCGCAGAATGTGGCCGGTGGTCTCCACCCCGTCCATGCCGCCCATCTGGAGGTCAAGGAGCACGATGTCGGGCGACGACGCGGCGACCATGGCCACCGCCTCCTCGCCCGAACCGGCCTGCGCCACCACGTCGATGCCCTCGGCGGAGCGCAGCATCGAGCTCAGGCCCTCGCGCACCATCGGATGGTCGTCGACCAGCATCACGCCGATCGTCCCGTCAGAGCTCATCGGCTTCCCCTGCTTCCTCGACGTCCTCGGTCCGGCCCGCCCGGGCGTCCTCCCTGGGCACCGGGACCGTCACCTCGACGGTCGTGCCCCTGCCCGGGGCGCTGTCCACGGTGGAGTCCCCACCGATCTCCTGGGCGCGGGTGCGCATGCCGGGCAGCCCGAACCCGCCCTGCCCGCCCGACGTCCGCTCGCCGGGTTCGAACCCTGGCCCGTCGTCGCGTACGTACAGCCGCACCGTGTCCGTCCCGTACAGCAGTCGCACCTCGGCGGAACGGGCCTTGGGGGCGTGCTTGCGGATGTTGGCCACCGCCTCCTGAAGCGAGCGCAGCAGCACCACGCTGACCGCCATGGGCAGTTCGCGCTCGTTGCCCTTCACGACCACCTCGGTACGCATCCCGGTCTGCGCGACCAGCCCCTCGGCCTGTCGGCGCGCGGCCTGCACCAGCGAGGACTCCTTGAGCACCGGCGGGGTCAACGCGGTGACGAACTCCCGTGCCTCCGCCAGGGATTCGCGGGCCACCTGCCCGGCCAGCCCCAGATGCGAGCGGGCCACCTCCGGGTCGGTGGCGAAGCCCGCCTCGGCCGCTTGGACGAGACTGATGATGCTGGTCAGACCCTGGGCGAGTGTGTCGTGGATCTCGCGGGCCAGCCGCTCGCGCTCGGCCGCGACGCCCGCCTCCCGCGACAGCCGCGCCACCCGCTCGCGGTTGCGCCGCAGTTCCTCGATCAGCGTCCCGCGCTCCCGGCTCTGCCGGGTCACCCGGGTGATCCACAACCCCAGCATCACCGACAACGCGATGCCCAGCAGCGAGGTCGGCAGCACGGCCGCGATGTCCCGGTCCAGGGTGCCACCGCGCAGCCACACCACGATCACCGGCATCAGGTTCGCCAGCGTCACCACGGCGATCGCCGGGGACGTCGCCAGGCTCATCATCAGCATCGGCACCACGGCGAACAGCGCGAACGACGAGGCCAGATCGAAGACGACGGCCACCGAGAACAGCACGAACAGGCCCACCGAGAAGACGACACTGCGTCGTCCGTGGTCCTCCCCGACCTGCCGCAGCATCGCGTCCCGCCCCATGGCCGCGTACCAGGGGACCGCCAGGGTCAACGCGGCCATTGCCACGGCCCGATGGACCTGCTCACCGACGGAGGTGAACAGCAGCACGGTGGTGACGGCGTACGACACCGCGAAGAAGGCGTCCCACAGCCCGAACCACCGGGTTCCCGCCTCGGGCGCGTGGTCCAGGGTCTCTGCCGTCGTCCCGTATTCAGTGCTCACCGGAACAGTCCTATCAGCCTGGTGGGGGACGGCACGAGCGCGGCCGACGCCGAGGCTGTCATCCTCCGCCGTCCACCGGTGTCCACCGGTCGGTGGACAGCCGATTCAACCGTCCGGTTGTCCGTACACCCCCCTCCCGAACCCTAGCGTTGCAGGTGAGAGCCACGGACGGCCGCCGAGCGGTCACGACGCGGGCTCACGAGTACCCACGCACAGAAGGAGGAGGCTCCGCCCCATGAGCCCGTTCATGACCGCGCTGATCGCCAGCGGGACCATCCTGACCATCATCCTCGCGACCGACCTCGGCACCCGCAAGGTCACCAACATGCGGCTGCTGCGCTCGATCATCGCCGTCGCGATCGTGATCGCGCTCTTCGTCCACTCCCTGCCCATGGACGGCAACGATCCCTCGCTCCAGCTCGCCGGCATCGGCGCGGGCGTCATCTGCGGCCTGGTCGCCGCGGCACTGCTCCCCGCCCACGCGGGCAGCGACGGCGAGATCTACACCAAGGGCGGCATCGCCTACGCGATCGTCTGGACGATCCTGTCCGCCTCCCGCGTGCTGTTCGCCTACGGCTCCGAACACTGGTTCGCCCAGGGCATCATCAAGTTCAGCATCGACTACAAGCTGAGCGGCCAGGACGTCTACTCGAACGCCTTCGTCTTCATGGCCCTGGCCATGGTCCTCACCCGCACCGCGGTCCTGGTCGGCAAGCGCCGCCGGCTGAGCGACAGCGCGGCCTCGGCGGCCGGCACCGCAGGCCGGCAGGAGAGTTCCGCCGCTCGCTGAGGCCACGTCACATGCCGACCGATCACGACTCCCCGTCCCAGTAAAAGGGTGAACAGCAGTGGAACGCTTGGATGATGTCAGGCTCCGGCCCCCGCGCAACCGGGTGGAAAGCCGCGCGATCGGCTGGTGGATGCTCCAGGCGGCGGTGTTCGCGCTCCCTCTGCCGCTCACCTTCGGCATCCTCTACCTCAGCATCCCGCCCGCCAGGCCGTTCTTCGGCTGGGCGACCCTGATCTCGCTGGCGCCCGGACTCGCCTACACGCTGGTCATGCCGCTGTGGCGGTTCCGGGTGCACCGCTGGGAGACCACCGACGAGGCCGTGTACGCCGCCTCCGGCTGGCTGTGGCAGCGCTGGCGGGTCGTCCCCCTCTCCCGGGTGCAGACCGTGGACACCCTGCGCGGCCCGATCCAGCAGCTGTTCGGCCTGTCCGGCATCACCGTCACCACCGCCTCCTCCTCCGGCGCCGTGAAGATCAAGGGTATCGACCACCGCACCGCCCAGGAGGTGGTCGAGCACCTCACGCGGACCACCCAGGCCACGCCGGGAGACGCGACATGAGCCACCGCACCGAGCAGCGGGCCGGTACGGCCGCGCCCCGGGCCGCAGGCGACGACGAGGCCGAATGGGAACGGCTCAGCCCCCGGCTGCTGCTGGTCAACCTCAGCATGCTGGCCGGACCGCTAGCCCTCTTCGTCACCACCCTCGTCCTGACCGGTGCCAACCTCCAGGCGCTGATCTCGCTCGGCTCCCTGCTGACCACCTTCCTGGTGATCACCGGGATCAGCACGATGCGCCTGATCACCACCCGCTACCGGATCACCGCCGACCGCGTGGAACTGCGCTCCGGACTGTTCTTCCGCAGCCGCCGCTCGGTCCCCAACGACCGCATCCGCAGCGTCGACCGCGACGCGAAGCCGGTGCACCGGCTCTTCGGCCTCACCACGCTGCGCATCGGCACCGGCGAGCAGACCTCGTCCTCCGCCCGCCGGCTCTCCCTCGACGGCATCACCGTCCAGCAGGCCGAGGAGCTGCGCCGGCTGCTGCTGGACCGCCGAGGCACCGGCGGCGGCACCGGTACCGACGAGAACCGCGCTCTCATCGAGATGGACTGGGCCTGGCTGCGCTACGCGCCGCTGACCGTATGGGGCGTCGGCACCGTCTTCATCGGCGTCGGCACCGCCTACCGCATCCTGCACGAGATGAAGATCGACCCACTGGAGCTCGGCGTCGTCAAGGACGTCGAGCACCGCTTCGGCACCGTGCCGCTGTGGTTCGGCATCCTCGTCACCGTCGTGGCCGTCCTGCTGGCCGGCATCGCCGTCTCTTACGCCACCTTCGTCGAGACCTGGGCCAACTTCCGCCTGGAGCGCGAGCAGGACGGCGTCCTGCGGGTCCGCCGCGGTCTGCTCGTCTCCCGCTCCGTCACCATGGAGGAGCGCCGGCTGCGCGGCGTGGAGCTCGCCGAGCCGATGCTGCTGCGCTGGGCCGGCGGCGCCCGCCTCAACGCCATCGCCGGCGGCCTCGGCGACAGCGACGAGAACCGCAGCCGGAGCATCCTCACCCCGCCGGTGCCGCGCGCCGAGGCGCTGCGCGTCGCCGCCGACGTCCTCGCCGAGGAGCGCTCGCCCAACGAGGCGGCCCGGCTCGTGCCGCACCCCGGGGTGGCGCTGCGACGTCGCTTCAACCGCGGCCTGATCGTGCTCGCGCTGATCGTCGCCGTCCCGCTGGGCCTCGGCCTGTGGCTCACCCAGATCCTGGTGCACATCGCCTGGATCACCGCGCTGGCCGGGCTGCCCGTGGTGTACCTGCTGGCCAGGGACGCCCATCGGGCGCTCGGCCACGCGCTGCACGACCACTACCTAGTCGTCCGCGCCGGCACCTTCACCCGCCGCACCGCCGCCCTGGAGCGGGACGGCATCATCGGCTGGAACGTCACCCGCTCCTTCTTCCAGCGGCGCAACGGACTGCTCACCATCGGCGCCACCACCGCGGCGGGCCACGGCTCCTACAAGGTCCGCGACGTCCGCGTACGGGACGGTCTCTCCCTCGCCGAGGACACCGTGCCCGGGCTGCTCGCCCCGTTCATCGAACGCGGGCCGCGCGGCTGACCCCCCGACCAACTGGCGAGCCCCCGAGAGGTGGGGGGGGGGGGGGCTCCCCCCCCCCCCCCCCCCCCCCCCCCCCCCCCCCCCCGCCCCCGGTTCCCCCGTACGCGGCAGGGGCCGTCCCCGAGAACATCGGGTACGGCCCCTGCGGCGTACGGTCGTTCAGCCGGCCAGCTCCTCCAGGCGCGGCACCAGCGACACCGGCGACGGCATGGCGGCGATCTCCTCGCGCACCTCGCGCGCCACCGCCGCCATCTTCTCGTCCGACAGCAGCCGGCGCAGCACCTCCACCTCCAGGTCGGCGGCCGTGCCCAGCAGACCCGCGCCCCGGTCGCGCACCGACTCGGCGTTGATCCGCCGGTCCGCGCCGTCGGGCAGAACCAGTTGCGGGACGCCCGCGTTCAGCGCCGCCAGCGTGGTGCCGGCACCGCCGTGGTGGACGGCAGCGTCACACGTCTGAAGCAGCCGCGTCAGCGGAACCCAGCCCACCACCCTTACGTTGTCCGGGAGTTCGCCCAGGGCGGTGGTGTCCACGTCGCCGAGGGCCAGCACGAACTCCGCGTCCACCCCGGAGGCGGCGGCCACCAGCCGCTGCACCGGACCCAGCCCGTTGACGTGCACCGAAGCGGTGCCCAGCGTCACCCCGATCCGGCGCCGCCCCGGCTCGTCCAGCAGCCAGTCCGGCAGCACCGCACCGCTGTTGTACGGCACCGGACGCATCGGCCAGCCGTCCCGCTCCGGCTCCGCCATGCTCGGCGGCGCGATGTCGATGACCGGCACCCGCTCGGCCACCCTCGCCACCCCGTGCCGGGCCATCGTCTCGCCCAGCATCGACACGGTCAGCTCGCGCAGCTCGGTGCCGCGCGCGAACCCGAAGTTGTGCTGCACCGCGGGAACACCCAGCCGCTCGGCGGCTATCAGACCCGCGACGAAGATCTGCTCGAAGACCACCAGGTCCGGTCTGAAGCGGTCGGCGACGCCGACGATCCCGTCCGCCAGCGACTCGTTGAGGTGCTGGAACAAGCGCAGCCCGTCCATCGGGTCCACCCCGTCCGGCCCGCGCAGCCGGGCCATCAGGTCCGCGACCGTGGACTGCAGGAAGCTCTCCAGCTCGAACCCGGGGTGGACGTCGGCGACGTGCAGACCGGCGTCGGCGGCCTTCAGCGCGTCGCCCGCGCTGGCCACCAGCACCTCGTGCCCGGCCGAGCGCAGCGCCCAGGCCAGCGGAACAGTCGGAAAGACATGGCCAAGGGCCGGATACGTGACGAACAGTACGCGCATGAAAACGGGCTCCTCCCGCATGGACGAATTATGTGCCGGTCTGGTGATTCGGCGACGGAATTGGATTACCATCCGCCTTGCAATTACCAGCCTTATCGGCGCATCCTGATGCAGTCGCGCATTCCGAGTCAAGGCGCTGCTCAGCGGCCCGCAATAGGGGTCGATAGGGGCTTGTTAGGGGTTTCTCGACCCTCTTCCGCATGTCAGAGTAACCCCGGTCTTGCATTTTTTATTCGGGGGTAATGGAGCGCGCCATGTGGAATGAGTCCCAAGATTTCACGCTCGAAATCAACGGCACCTCCGAAACCGGCGCGACGCCGGCGGAAAGCCCCGGGGGCAGCCCCTGGGCGCAGCGCCTGGCCGGCCTGACCCCCGACGAGCAGCACGCCCTGCTCCTGGAGTGGGTCGCCGCCATGGCCACCGCCGCCCTCAAGGACCAGGCCCCCGACGCGCTCGACCCCGAACGGCCCTTCACGGACCTCGGGTTCGACTCCCTGGCCGCCGTCGACCTGCACTCCCGGCTCGTCGCCGGCACCGGTCTGCGCCTGCCGGTCACCCTCGCCTTCGACCACCCCACCCCCGCCCACCTCGCCCGCCACCTGCGCGCCCGACTCCTGGGCCTCACCGAGGACATCGCGCCCGTGGCCGCCGCGACGAGCAGCGACGAACCCGTCGCCATCGTCGGCATCGGCTGCCGCTTCCCCGGCGGCGTCCACTCGCCCGAGGCACTGTGGGACCTCGTCGCCGCCGGCACCGACGCCATCACCCCCTTCCCCACCGGCCGCGGCTGGGACCTCGACGCGCTCTACGACCCCGACCCGGACAACCCCGGCACCAGCTACGCCCGCGAGGGCGGCTTCCTGCACGACGCCGATGAGTTCGACGCCGACTTCTTCGGCATCTCACCGCGCGAGGCCCTCGCCATGGACCCCCAGCAGCGGCTGCTGCTTGAGACGTCCTGGGAGGCCTTCGAACGCCTCGGCGTCGACCCCGCCGCCCTGCGCGGCGGCCAGGTCGGCGTCTTCGTCGGCGCCGAGACCCAGGAGTACGGCCCCCGACTCCTCGACGCCACCGACGGATTCGAGGGCTACCTCGTCACCGGCAACGCCGCCAGCGTCGCCTCCGGCCGCATCGCCTACACCTTCGGCTTCGAGGGCCCCACCGTCACCGTCGACACCGCCTGCTCCTCCTCGCTGGCCGCCCTCCACCTCGCCGCGCAGGCGCTGCGCGCCGGAGAGTGCTCCCTCGCCCTCGCGGGCGGCGTCGCGGTCATGGCGAGCCCCGGCTCCTTCGTCTCCTTCAGCCGGCAGCGCGGCCTCGCCGCCGACGGGCGCTGCAAGCCGTTCGCCGACGCCGCCGACGGCACGGGCTGGGGCGAGGGCGTCGGCATGCTGCTCGTCGAGCGCCTCTCCGACGCCCGCCGCAACGGCCACCAGGTCCTCGCCGTCGTACGCGGCACCGCGCTGAACCAGGACGGCGCCTCCAACGGCCTGACCGCCCCCAGCGGCGCCGCCCAGCAGCGCGTCATCCGCCAGGCCCTCGCCAACTCCGGCCTCACGGCGGCCGAGGTGGACGTCGTCGAGGCCCACGGCACCGGCACCAGGCTCGGCGACCCGATCGAGGCGCAGGCGCTGCTCGCCACGTACGGCCGCGAGCACACCGACGAACTGCCCCTCTACCTCGGCTCCCTGAAGTCGAACATCGGCCACACCCAGTCGGCCGCCGGTGTCGCGGGCATCATCAAGATGGTCATGGCGATGCGCCACGGCGTGCTGCCCCGCACCCTGCACGTCGACGCGCCCACCTCGCACGTCGACTGGAGCGCCGGCGCCGTCAGCCTGCTCACCGAGGACGTGCCCTGGCCGGAGACCGGCCGCCCGCGCCGCGCCGCCGTCTCCTCCTTCGGCATGAGCGGCACCAACGCGCACGCCGTCATCGAGGAGCCGGCCGCCGAGGACCGTGCCGGTGCCGGAGTTGGCGCCGGCGTGCCGACCGGGCCCGACGCCGAAACCAAGCAGGCCGGTCCGGACGGCGGAATCACCGACGGGAAGCAGGCCGGTCCGGACGGCGGAATCACCGACGGGAAGCAGGCCGGTCCGGACGGCGGAATCACCGACGGGAAGCAGGCCGGTCCGGACGGCGAAAACACCGACGGGGAGCAGGCCGGACCGCTGGCCTGGGTGCTGTCCGCCAAGACCCCCGAGGCGCTGCGCGGCCAGGCCCGCACCCTCGCCGCCCGCCTCGCCACCGACCCGGAGGCGGGCGCCGCCGACATCGGCCACTCCCTCGTCACCACCCGGGGCCGCTTCGAGCGGCGCGCCGTCGTCCTCGGTGAGGACCGCGAGCGACTGCTCGCCGGACTGCACGCCCTCGCCACCGGCGCCGAGGCCCCCGGCCTCGTCCAGGACCAGCCCGCCACTGGCCGACTCGCCTTCCTCTTCACCGGCCAGGGCAGCCAACGCCTGGGAATGGGACGGGAGTTGTACGACACCTACGCGGTGTTCGCCGACGCCCTGGACGACGCCTGCTGGTACCTGGACGAGCAACTCGACGTGCCCCTGCTGGACGTGCTGTTCGCCGAGGCCGGCAGCCCCGAGGCCGCCCTGCTCGACCGCACCGCGTACACCCAGCCCGCGCTGTTCGCCGTCGAGGTGGCGCTGTTCCGCCTGCTGGAGTCGTGGGGCGTGCGCCCCGACGTCGTGGCCGGCCACTCGATCGGTGAGATCGCGGCGGCGCACGTGGCGGGGGTGTTCTCGCTGGAGGACGCCTGCGCGCTCGTCGCGGCGCGCGGCCGGCTGATGCAGGCGCTGCCCGGGGGCGGGGTGATGATCGCGCTCCAGGCGACGGAGGACGAGGTCACTCCGCTGCTGACCGACGGCATCGGGATCGCGGCCGTCAACGGGCCGCAGTCGGTCGTCATCGCGGGTGACGCGGACGAGGCCGAGACACTCGCGGGATCGTTCCCCGATCGCAAGTCCAAGCGGCTCACGGTCAGTCACGCCTTCCACTCGCCCCACATGGACGGCATGCTCGCCGACTTCCGGCGGATCGCCCAGGTCGTCGACTACGCCCGCCCCAACCTGCCCGTCGTCTCCCTCCTCACCGGCGCCGTCGCCGGCCCCGAGCTGACCGACCCCGAACACTGGGTCCGCCACGTCCGCGAGGCCGTCCGCTTCCTCGACGGTGTGCGCGCCCTCCACGCGGGCGGTGCCCGCACCTTCCTGGAGCTCGGCCCCGACCCGGTCCTCACCGCCCTCGCCCAGGAATGCGTCGACCCCGAGGGCAGCGCCTTCGCACCCGCCCTGCGCGCGGGCCGCCCCGAGGCCGAGGGCCTGCTCACCACCGTCGCCCGCGCCCATGTCCGGGGCGCCGAGACGGACTGGTCCGCCCTCTTCGCCGGCACCGGCGCCCGCCGCGTCGACCTGCCCACGTACGCCTTCCAGCGGCAGCGCTACTGGATGGACGCGACCGGTCCGGTGGCCCGGACCCTCGCCGCCGCCGGCTCCGACCCGGCCGACCACGTCTTCTGGGACGCCGTCGAGAACGAGGACGTCGCCGGTCTCACCGCCGCCCTCGCCCTGAACCCGTCCGACGAGCAGTCCCTCGGCGAACTCGTCCCCGCCCTGTCGGCCTGGCGCCGCCGCCGCAAACTCCAGTCGGCCGTCGACTCCTGGCGCTATCGCATCAGTTGGAAACCTCTGACGGGCGTTCCTTCCGGTGCGGGTGCGGGTGCTGGTGCTGGTCCTGGTGTCGGCGGGCTGAGTGGTTCGTGGCTGGTGGTGTCGGCTGCCGAGGGTGTGGGTGGCGCGGATGTGGTGGCCGCGTTGTCGGGTGCGGGTGCCGAGGTGCGTTCTGTCGTTGTTCCGGTGGGGTCGGATCGTGTGGCGTTCGCTGAACTGTGCGCAGGGGTGGGTGAGTTGGCTGGTGTGGTCTCGCTGCTGGGTGTGGTGGAGACCGCTGTTCTGGTGCAGGTGTTGGGTGATGCCGGTGTGGTGGCTTCGTTGTGGGCGGTGACGCGGGGCGCGGT
>NZ_JBVJCT010000018.1:0-71918 GCF_055588305.1 Streptomyces sp. NPDC042002
CCCCCCCCCCTCCCCCCCCCCCCCCCCCCCCCCCCCCCCCCCCCCCCCCCCCCCCCCCCCCCCCCCCCCCCCCCCCCCCCCCCCCCCCCCCCCCCGGGACCATCTATCGGCCGGTGACTCCGCGTCGGCCAGTACTTCAGAAGGCGCTGTTGCTGCAGCCCGCGGTGGAGCCGACGGAGGTGGCCTGGGCACCAGGGTTGCCCTCGCCGCCCAGCAGGTTGCCGCCCAGGCCGTTGAGCAGGCCGACCTGGCCGAGGACGTCCACGTTCAGGTCGTGCGACTTGCAGGCGGAGTGCTGCTTGACGGTGAACTCGCCGCCGTCACCGGCGTGGGCCGTGCCGCCCACGAGTCCGATGCTGCCGATCGCGGCGATCAGGACGGCAACGTTGCGAAGCTTGCGCATGTCATCTCCGATGGAGTGAGTGGGTGCGATCTACGAAAGATCGACTTTTACAATTCTGGGAGATTAGTTGGGAATATGCCGAAACGTGCACTGGCGCGCCGGGTCTCATGATCACGTAGCAGAAGCACCCGAAAGCCTTAGCCCATGCGAACGGACCCGTCCGTGGCCACCGGGCCGGCAGGCGGTGGCGGCCGGTGCTCACGATCCGCACGGCAACAGAGAACAGGCTCAGGTCGCAAGGGCCTTCGGACCGGAAGCGGGGAGCGCGTCGACGAGCCGGGAGACCGTCGGATCGGAAGCCACCGGGCCGGACACGCCCGGCTCGGCCCGCAGCACGCCGATGTCGGCCAGGCAGTCTCCGCGACCGTCTACCGCCGCATACGTGAGGCCGTCGAAGTGCCGGCCGCCCAGGCGCAGACCCTGGCCGAGGTAATGACGACCGTCCGGACGAAGGCGTACGTGATCCTGGACGGCACCCTCCTGCCCATCGACCGGATCGCCGCCGACACCCGGCCCTGCCCGGCTCCACCCACGACCTGACCGCCGCGCGCGAACACGGCGTCATCGACGCGCTCGCGGGCGGCAGGGCTGAAGTGCCGGGCGGACAAGGCGTACCAAAGGGGCCGGCCGCCATGTCCGCGTACCTTTCCGGGGCCGCCGGCTCAAGCGCTGGAAGCGACGGCACAACAGCACCCACGCCGAAATCCGGTGCCTCGGCGAGCAGGCCATGGCCGTCCTGAAAGGCTGGCGCCCGCTACGCAGGCTCCGCTGCAGCACCAACCGGATCACCGACATCGTGAAGGCCGTCGTCGTCCTTCACCACGCCTCAACCTGAGGCTGGAAAGGGCTCACTGCTCCGCCATGCACCCATGAGGAGAGTCGAAACCTGAGCTGACCTGCTCCTCCGACTCAAGCTCGTGCCGCTCGCAGCGCCTTCGCGAACGTAGCCCCTCGCGGCTGCCACCGACCCTCGCACAGGGTTCACCGGCCCCCGGCTCCCGCGCGACGACCGGCCCGTGCCGAACCCGCGAAGGCATGCTGGAGCTCACAGTTGGGCAGTGTGACGCGTCACAGACAACACGGCGTCACGGTGGGAACTTCAAGTGCCTTTCTTGCCAGCCGAGTTACCGATAAGCCGAGAGTGAGGTCCGGCCGACCGCAGGGATCGCGTCGCTCGTCCCGTGTGTGCGTAAGAGGTGGAACCGCGGGCCGGCGAGGGAACCGACGAGAGGGGCCGCCCGCACGTGGAGAGGATCGAATGCGCTCTTTGGAAGCCCTGACGCTTGATCAGGTGGTCGACACGGCTCGCTATCCCCTGTCGGAACTCGCGAGCGCCCGGGGACAGGCCGTGGTCTCCCGTGCCCGGCGCGACCTGTTGACTCTCGGCTGCACCGTGCTGCCGGACTTCGTCCGCCCGTCGCTGCGCGATGTGCTGCGGCAGGAGTGCTCGGCCATCGCCCCCCGGGCGCACCACGACGTCGAGACGGTGAACGTCTACAACATCGCGGTGGACTCGGGGCTGCCGGAGGACCATCCGGGCCGGAAGACCTTCGAGCGGGGCAACGCGTTCGTCGCGCGGGACCGCATCCCCCCGGACTCCCTCATCAGCCGGCTCTACTCCGACACGGTGTTCCGGCACTTCGTCGCCCGCTGCTTCGAACTGCCGGAGCTGCACGAGCTGGCGGACCCGCTCTCCGGGCTGGTTCTCAACGTCATCGCGCCGGGCATGGAGCACCCCTGGCACTTCGACACCAACGAGTTCACCGTGAGCATGCTCACCCAGCAGGCGCAGGCCGGCGGCGTCTTCGAGTACTGCCCGAACATCCGGACCGCGCAGGACGAGAATTTCGGCGACGTCCGGGACGTGGTGGACGGCCGGGGCGAACGGTTGACCCGGCGCCTCCCCCTGCAACCGGGTGACCTGCAGTTGTTCAAAGGCCGCTACTCGCTGCACCGAGTGAGCCCGGTACGCGGCGAGGTCGCGCGCCACTCCGCGATATTCGCCTACAGCGAGCGCCCCGGCGTCATCGGGAGCGTGGAACGGACCCGGCAGCTCTTCGGCCGGGTGCTGCCCGAGCACCTGGCGGCCGAGGGCCGGGCGGTCCGCGGCGACCGGCTCCTGGACTAGCGGCCGACGAGAACGCGTAGTCACCGTAGGCCGTTTCCCCCTGCGCGATCCCACGGAGGAGTAAGCCCTGTGCGTTTCGACGTGACCGGAAAAGTCTCACTCGACCACATCTACGACCAGCCCGATCCGCGAACCTATTTCAGGGCGCTGCGCCCGCTCGACTACGGCGTTCCGCAGCAGGCCAAGCCCTACTTCGCCAAGATCATCACGGAGTACCAGGAGTCCCAGCAGGTCGCGGTACCGAAGGTGCTGGACATCGGCTGCTCGTACGGAATCAACGCCGCCCTGCTGAAGTACGACGCGACCATGGACGAGCTGTACGCGCGCTACGGCGACGAGGAGCGTGCGGGTGAGAGCCGCGAGGCTCTGCTGGCCCGCGACCGGGAGCTGGCTCGGTCGCGCCGACCCCCGCGGGCGATCCGCTTCGTCGGCCTCGACACCTCCGGCAGCGCTCTGTCCTACGCACTCGAGGCCGGGTTCCTCGACGACGTGGTGCACGCCGACCTGGAGGAGCACGAGCCCACACCGCGACAGCGCGCCGGGCTCTCGGGTACGGACCTGGTGATCTCGACGGGCTGCGTCGGGTACGTCACCGAGCGGACGCTCACGAGAGTCGTCCGGGCGCAGGGCATACGCCGGCCCTGGATGGCGCACTTCGTGCTGCGGATGTTCCCGTTCGACCCCGTCGAGCGCGCGTTGGCGAGTCTGGGCTACCGGACCGTCCGCGTCGACGAGGTGTTCAGACAGCGACGGTTCGCCTCCCCGCGGGAGCAGGCGCTCGTGCTCGACAGCATGTCGGCCGCAGGGGTGGATCCACGGGGCCTGGAGGCGGAAGGCTGGCTGTACGCACAGCTCTACCTTTCCCGGCCGTACGACATCACAGGTACCGACGATCCGAATCGAGAACAGAGTTGAATACCAGTCAGGACGCCTCAGGCAACGCGACCTTCGCCCAGGAGGACAGTCTCCCGCGCGTGCCGCTGCCCACGCTGGACGCGAGCTGCGAGAGGTTTCTCGCGTGGTGTACGCCGCTGCTGACCGCCGACGAGCGGTCGGCGACCGAGGCGGAGGTCACCGCCTTCCTCCGGCCCGGTGGCCCCGGCCGGGTGCTGCATGCCGCGCTGGAGGAATACGACGCCGCGCAGGGCGTGCACAGCTGGCTCGACACCTTCTGGCCGTACCGGTACCTGGGCCGCCGGGACCGGATCGCCCTCAACGCCAACTTCTTCTTCCTGTTCAAGGACTCCGGCCAGGCGCAGGTGGAGCGGGCGGCCGGGCTCGTCGCCGGGGCCCTCAACCACAAGCGGCAGCTCGATCAGGGGCTGATCCCACCGGTGGTGCAGCGCGGAGCACCCCAGTCGATGGTGCAGAACAAGTTCCTGTTCTCCAGCACACGTATCCCCGGAGGGCAGCAGGACACCGTCCGCGCCCCCTACACCGAGGAGTGGCCCGGCCCGTCCGAGGCCCGGCACGTGGTGGTGTTCTTCCGGGGCGGCATGTTCCGGCTGGACGTGCTGGGGCCGGACGGTGTCCCGCACAGCCTGGACGACATCGAGGCGGGGCTGCGCGCCGTGATGAAGGCCGACCCGGCCGGCGCGGACACCTCGGTGGGCCACCTCACCACCATGGCCCGCGCCGAGTGGGCAACGGCCCGGGAGTCCCTTCTCGCCTGCCACCCCCGCAACGCCGACGCCCTCGACACGGTCGAGACCGCCCTGTTCTGCGTCGCTCTGGAGGACTTCGCCCCCGCGGACGTCCAGGACGCCTGCGACCAGCTGCTGTACGGCGACCGAGGCAACCGCTGGTTCGACAAGGCCGTGTCCTTCGTCGTCTTCGCCGACGGACGGGCGGGCATCAACGTCGAGCACTGCGAGTTGGACGGGACCACGATCCTCAGCTTCACCGACGCCCTGCTCGACACCCCGGCCGAGGAGCAGTCCCGGCAGTCCGGAGCCCGCTCCCAGGGGATCCCGGTGCTGGAGCCGATCGTGTTCGAACTGGACGACGCGCTGCGGGAGCGGGCGCGCTCCGCCGCCGACGCGTTCGCGGCGTACGGGGAGAACACCGCGACCAGCACGTTGTCGTTCACGGACTTCGGCAGCGGCGCGGCCAAGGAGCTGGGGGTCTCGCCGGACGCGTTCGTCCAGGCCGCCTACCAGCTCGCCCACCAGCGCGCCAAGGGACTCCTGGGCGCCACGTACGAGTCGATCGCCACCCGGCAGTACCGGCACGGGCGGACCGAGGCGATGCGCGTCGTCACCACCGAGATGGTGGCTTTCGTGGCGGCGATGGAGGACCCGGCAGCGGACGCGGACGCCCGGCGCGCCGCGTTCCGGGCGGCCACCCAGGCCCATGTGGCGCGCGCGAAGGCGTGCCAGGCCGGGCAGGTGCCGGAGCAGCACCTGTGGGAGCTGGAGCTGATCCAGCGGCGGCGCGGAGCCGAGCTCGGGGTGACCGAGCAGCCCGCGCTGTACCGGTCCCCGGGCTGGCTGACCATGCGGGACGACTACCTGAGCACGAGCTCCGCGCCGTCCGTCAACATCCAGTACTTCGGCTTCGGGTCGACCAGCAGCCAGTGCATCGGTGTCGCCTACGTGCTGCTTCCCGAGCGGTTCAACCTCTACCTGAGCACGCCGTTGGCGGTCGCCGGCCAGATGCGGACGTTCGCCGACCGGCTCCGGGAGGCGATGGACGAACTCCGGGAGCTGCTGGCGCCCGAGCGGCCCGAGGACTGAACGGACACCGCCGCCGGACCGGAACTCCCGGCCGGGGACCTCGGTCCGGCGGCCCGGTCAGCGGTCGGCAGCTCGCAGCGCCTCGCTGAGCCGTGCCGGGGCCTCGGCCAGTGACGGGCCGTACCAGGTCAGCAGGCGGCCGTCGACGAGGGCGTGGGGCACCCCCGGGAAGGCCTCGGGGCCGTCGTCGGCGGTGAAGCGGTACGGCTCGTCGGGGAGCACCACGAGGTCCGGGGCCGCCGCGGTCAGCTCGGCGAGCGGGACGCGGGGGTAGCGGTCCTCGTGGTGCGCGTAGATGTTGTCGACGCCGAGCCTGGCGAGGACGTCACCCGCGAAGGTGTCGCGGCCCAGCACCATCCAGGGCCGCCGCCAGATCGGCACGATCGCGCTCGTACGGCGGGCGGGAGCGGCCGGTTCCGACCACGCGGCCTCCGCCGCGTCCAGCCAGCGCGGACGACTGCGCGCGCCGCACGCGCCGAGCACCCGGTCCAGTTCACGAAGCGCCCCCGGAACGTCCCGCACCTCGGTGACCAGGACCTCGATCCCCGCCTCCCGCAGGGCGGTCAGGTCGGGCTCCCGGTTCTCCTCCTCGTTGGCGACGACGAGGTCGGGCGCGAGCCGTACGACGGCGTCGACGTCGGGGTTCTTGGTGCCCCCGACCCGCGTGACGTCGAGGTCCGCCGGATGACTGCACCAGTCGGTCGCGCCGACCAGGACGGCGGGCACGGACACCGCGACGGCCTCCGTCAGCGAGGGCACGAGGGACACCACCCGCATACCCGTCCGCCTCTCCCGCGCAGCTCTCTCCCCCGCCATCCTCTCGCGAGCCGTCTCCTCCCGCACCGTCCCGGGGCGAGCCGTCCCCGGCCGTGCCGCTCAGCGCTTGCCGAAGTTGTGCCGGTCCTCCACCGCGTCGATGTGGTCGGCGACCTCGACGACGACCACCCGGGTGTCCGGCACGGTGGCGCGCCAGCGGTGCCGCACCCCGCCGGTCAGATAGAGGGTGTCGCCGCGCCCCAGGCGATGGGCACGTCCCTCCGCCTCGACCTCGACGGCGCCGTCGGCGACGTACATCAACTTGTCGTTGCGGTGCTGGAGTTCGCGGCCCTCTTCGTGGTCGCCGGTGAACTCGGTGGCGTGCAGCTGGTGGTGACCGCGCACCAGGGGGCGCGCGTGGGCTTCGGGAGTGAACTCGGCACCGGCGTCGGCGCGCACGACGTCGACACTGCACGCCGGGTCGGCGGCGGCGAGCAGTTCGACGGCGGTGGTGCCGAGGGCGTCGGCGACTCTCTCCAGGGAACTTCTGCTGGGCCGTGCCCGCTCGTTCTCCACCTGGCTGAGAAAGGGCACCGACAGGCCACTGCGCTCGGCCACGACGGCGAGGGTGAGCCGCAGTGCCCGACGCCGTCGCCGTACGGCCGCACCCACCCGAAGGGGCTGTTCTTTGTGGTCGCCCATGGCTCCGGCTCCCTCCCTCGCGTCGTCGGTCCGCGAACCGCCCGGATTTCCGGTCCGCTGCTTCTGAAGAGTTGTTTGCACCCTACGCATGTTCGGCAAACCGTTTCATGGACCCGTCACATCGCTGTCACATCGAGGGAGTGTGAGGGTTACAGTTCGCGCCACCGCGCGAGCCGTCGCGCGCCTGGCGCCGCGGCCCCCTCGCACGAGGCGAAAGGGCCGATCACCAGGGCGGAATGCCCGTCGGGACCCGCAGGCGGCGATATCGGAGCCCGAAGTCCGTTGTTCCGGTACGCAGTTGACGGTCCACGTCGCGCCGCGGACCGCGGTGGCCGACGGGTTCGGCCGTGCCTGCGCGCACGGAGCTGATGTGCGGCGCGTCCTCGGAGCGGTGCGCGGGAGGCGGCCGGCCCGTCGAACGCGCCGTCAACGCCGGGGGCCGGAACCGCGTCGGGAGAGTGCGGTCACGGACCGCGTCACGGTTGTCCGGATCTCTCTCGTACGCCAGTACGTGACCCCACGCGTCGCCGCCCGCGCGTGCGGACCGGCATCCGCCCGGACGGGGCGGAGTTCACCGGCCCCGGGAACGCCGCGAGGGGTGGCCCGCGCCGCGCGGGTCAAGAGAACCCGTACGACGAGGACCACCCCTCGGAGTGAACCGCTCACCACACTCGGAGTGGAACCGCTGCCCCTGGCCGCGCCTCGGGCCGAACCGCGCGCCACTCCTCGGGGTGAACGGCTCGCCTCCTACCGCGGAGTCATCCGCCGCACCATGTCCGGGTGCTCCTTGAGCCACCCGGCGACGGCTTCCTCCTCGTGCCCCTGTCCGCGCCGCTTGATCTCGCTCTCCAGGCTGCCGAGTTCGCTCTCGCTCATCCTGAACTTCCTGATCCACTCGGTGAGCTTCGGGTACCGACCCGGGAACTTCGCGCTGGAAATCGTCCGGATCGTGTTGCCCTCGCCGAACAGGTTCTTGCCGTCGGTGAGCTTGGTGAGCTCGTACTCGCTGTACGCCCAGTGCGGCGACCACAGGACGACCGCGACCGGCTCCTTCTTGGCGTACGCGCGCTTCAGCTCGGCCAGCATCGCGGGAGTCGAGCCGTCGACGACCTTGTACTCCTTGTCGAGGCCGTAGCCGGGAAGCACCTTGTTCTTGAGGAGGTTCATCTCACCGGTGCCCGGCTCGATGCCGATGATCCTCCCGCCGAACGTCTTGCTCCTGCCCTTGAGGTCGGAGAGGGACTTCACGTCCTTCACGTACGACGGGACGGCGATCTCCAGGGAGGTCGGCTTGTACCAGGTGCCCAGGTCCTTCAGGTCGTTCTTGTGCTGCTCCCAGTAGTTGGACTGGGCGTACGGCAGCCAGGCGTCGAAGTCGAGGTCGAGGTCGCCGGAGGCCAGGCCGGTGTAGACCGGGCCGACGTCCATCTGCTTGAGGTTCAGCGTGTAGCCGCGCCGGGCCAGGACGTTCTTCCAGAGGTAGGTGACGGCGACGTCCTCGTCCCAGGGGAACCAGGCGACGTCCAGCGGGCGCTTCGCCTCCGCCGGGGCGGCGGACGCGGAACCCTTGACCGGAGCCAGTTTGTCGACGACTCCGGGGTTCTTCTTCAGCCAGCCGCGCACCGCGTCCTGCTGCTTGCCCTTGCCGCCCTTGTTGATCTCGGCTTCGAGACCGGTGAGCTGCTTCTCGGTCATCCTGAAGTTCTTCAGCCACCGGCCGACGACCGGGTTGTCCTGGGCGAAGCCCTTGCGGGAGAGGGTGTGCACGCCGTCGCCCTTGCCCCAGGCGCCCTTGGGGTCCTTGAGCTTCTTCAGCCTGTACTCGCTGTAGGCCCAGTGCGGCGACCACAGGGTGGCGACGATCGGCGCCTTCCTGGCGTACGCGCGCTTCAGCTCGGCCAGCATCGCGGGCGTGGAGCTGTCGACGACCTTGTACTCCTTGTCGAGCCCGTACGCCTTGAGCACCTTGCTCTTGAGCAGGCCCATCATTCCGGCGCTGGACTCGATGCCGGTGATCCTGCCGCCGAAGGTGCCGGCCTTGCCCTTGAGGTCCTCCAGCGAGTCGATGCCCTTCATGTAGGCGGGCACCGACAGCTCCAGGGACGTCGGGCCGTACCAGGAGCCCAGGTCGTCGAGCTGCTTCCCGTACTTCTTCCAGTACTGGGCGTGCGTGGTCGGCAGCCAGGAGTCGGTCTCGAAGTCGACGTCGCCCTGGGCGAGCGAGGTGTAGAGCGGGCCGGCGTCGAACTGCTTGACGTCGACCTGGTAGCCGCGCTCCTCCAGGATCTCCTTCCAGAGGAAGGTGGAGGCGACGCCCTCGTCCCAGGGGATGTAGCCGATGGTGACCTTCTTGCCCTGGCCGACGTTGTCGCCGTCGGCCGCGGTGGAGGTCGAGCCGGCACCGCCGAGGATTCCCATGCCGCCCGCGACCAGGGCGAGGACGACGACGCCCGCCATGGCGACGACGGGACGGGGGCGGTACGACCAGATCCTCAGGCCCTGCGCGGCGCGCGCCCTGGCGGCGGCGCGGCGGCCGAGCGGGGAGACCTGGGTGCCCAGCGCGCCGGTCATGCGGTCCAGGTAGATCGCGAGGATGACGATGGCGACGCCGGCTTCGGAGCCGAGGCCGACGTTCAGCTGGCCGATGGCCTCGTTGACATCGCCGCCGAGACCGCCGGTGCCGACCATGCCCGCGATGGCGGCCATGGACAGGCCCAGCATGATGACCTGGTTGACGCCCGCCATGACGGTGGGCAGCGCGAGCGGGAGCTGGATGCGCAGCAGGGTGTCGCGCGGGGTGGTGCCGAACGCGTCGGCGGCCTCGACCAGGTCCTTGTCGACCTGGCGGATGCCCAGCTCGGTCATGCGGACACCGGGGGCCAGCGCGAAGATCAGGGTGGCGACGATGCCGGCCGGGGCACCGGTGCCGAAGAACAGGATCGCCGGGATGAGGTAGATCATCGCGGGCAGCGTCTGCATGAAGTCGAGCACGGGCCGGACGATGCCGCTGACCCGGTCGGAGCGGGCCGCCCAGATGCCCACGGGCACGGAGACGACGAGCGCGATGAGGGTCGCGACGAGGACCAGTGAGAGGGTCACCATCGCGTCCTCCCACAGTTCGAGGGAGTCGATGAAGGCGAATCCGGCGAAGGTGAGGAGACCCGCGGAGGTACCGCGCAGCCAGAAGGCGATGACGGCGAAGATACCGGCGAGGAGCAGTGGTTGGGGCGCCTGGAGGACCGCGTCGATGCCGTCGTAGGTGCCCGAGAAGACGGTCTTGAGGAAGTCGAAGAGCCAGGCCATGTGGTTCAGCAGCCAGTCGACCGCGCTGTTGACCCAGTCGCCGAAGGGGATCCTAGGCACCGGCCCTCACCGCCTCGTCACGCGAGGTCGCGCACCGGACCGGGGCGCCCTGCTCGTCGCCGAGGAAGCCGACGAGCCGCTGCCGGGGGACGACCCCGACGAGGGTGTGCTGCTTGTCGACGACCGCGACCGGGTGGGAGAGACGGGCGCTGATGGCGCAGAGGTCCACGAAGGGCGTGTCCGGTGTGGCGGTCTCGCAGGAGCAGTCGGCCTCGTCGCCGCGTATCCCGGTGTCCATGACGGCGCCCGCGGTCAGTACCCGCGAGCGGTCGACGTCCTGGGTGAAGGAGGCGACGTAGTCGTCGGCGGGCCGCACGAGGATGTCCTCGGCGGTGCCGGTCTGGACGATACGGCCGTCGCGCATCACGGCGATCCGGTCGCCGAGGCGCATGGCCTCGTTGAGATCGTGCGTGATGAAGACGATGGTCTTCTTGAGCTTCTTCTGGAGCTCGATCAGCTGGTCCTGCATGTCGCGGCGGATCAGCGGGTCGAGCGCGCTGAACGACTCGTCCATGAGCAGCAGATCGGCGTCGGTGGCGAGCGCGCGGGCGAGCCCCACACGCTGCTGCATCCCGCCGGACAGCTCGTCGGGCCAGGACTTCTCCCAGCCGGCGAGTCCGGCGAGTTCCAGTGCCGTGGCCGCCCGTTCCCTGCGCTCGGCGGCCGGTACGCCCTGGACCTCCAGGCCGTAGCCGGCGTTCTCCAGCACGCTGCGGTGCGGGAACAGCGCGAAGTGCTGGAAGACCATGCTGATCTTCCGGGAGCGCACCTCGCGCAGTTCGCGCGCGCTGAGCGCGGTGAGGTCCTGGCCGTCGAAGCGCACACGTCCCGCGGTGGGCTCCAGCAGTCCGTTCAGCATGCGCAGCAGCGTGGACTTGCCGGATCCGGACAGGCCCATGACGACGAAGATCTGCCCCGGTTCCACCGTGAAGGACGCGTCGATCACGGCGGCGGTGGTGCCGTCGGCGCGCAGTTCCTCACGGTCGGCCCCCTGACGGAGCCGCTCCACGGCCGCTTCCGATCGTCTTCCGAACACCTTGTACAGATGGTCGGCCTCAAGCCTGGATGACACGTGTGCCTCTCGTTCGAACGCGGGGAACGGGTTGGACCAACGGTTTCGACGTTCCCGACGGCTGGTGACGGTTGAATGCACAACCGGGTCCGTTCAGAGGCGGCGCCTGCCCCCGCTTACACGGAGCAAACACGGGAGTGGTCCAGGTCACTGTCAGTGGCGTACGGCATGATGCGGAACGTGACGACGCAGACTCGACGACTCATGCTTCTCGACACCGCCTCGCTGTACTTCCGCGCCTATTTCGGCGTGCCGGATTCCGTGAAGGCCCCGGACGGCACACCGGTGAACGCCGTGCGCGGGCTGCTGGAGTTCATCGACCGCCTGGTCAAGGACCACCGCCCGGACGATCTGGTGGCCTGCATGGACGCGGACTGGCGCCCCCAGTGGCGGGTCGATCTGATCCCGTCGTACAAGGCGCACCGGGTCGCGGTGGAGACCGAGACCGGCCCGGACGAGGAGGAGGTGCCGGACACGCTCTCCCCGCAGGTGCCCGTCATCGAGGACGTCCTGGACGCGCTGGGCATCGCGCGCGTGGGGGTCGAGCGGTACGAGGCGGACGACGTGATCGGCACGTTCACCGGACGCGCCACGGGCCCGGTCGACATCGTCACCGGTGACCGTGACCTGTATCAACTCGTCGACGACGAGCGGGGGGTGCGCGTGCTCTATCCCCTCAAGGGTGTCGGCACGCTCCAGCTCACCGACGAGGCCTGGCTGCGCGAGAAGTACGGCGTGGACGGTCCGGGGTACGCGGCTCTGGCAACCCTGCGGGGCGACCCGAGCGACGGACTGCCCGGAGTGCCCGGCATCGGGGAGAAGACGGCCGCCAAACTGCTCGCCGAGTTCGGCGACCTGGCCGGGATCATGGCCGCGGTCGACGACCCCAAGGCCAAGCTGACGCCCTCTCAGCGCAAGCGGCTCGACGAGTCCCGGCCGTACCTCGCCGTGGCTCCGACCGTCGTCAAGGTGGCCGGGGACGTGCCGCTGCCCGAGGTGGACACGGCGCTGCCGCACGCGCCGCGCCATCCCGCCGCGCTGGACGAACTGGCCGCGCGCTGGGGCCTGGGCGGCTCGTTGCACCGCCTGCTCACCACGCTGGAGGCATAGCTGAGCGCTTCTGACATGACGGATACCACTTCGGCCCTAGGTGCCACAGAGGAAGGGGTGCTAACTTAGGTAAGCCTAAGCATGCGAATCAGGAGGCAGTCATGGCAGAGCGCCCGGAACGCAAGCCCCGGAAGCCCCACTCCGCGAAGGTCGTGCGGACCGAGCGGCTGACCCCCCACATGCAACGGGTGGTACTGGGAGGCGACCTTCTGGCGGACTTCGCCACGGGCACCAGCACCGACCATTACGTGAAGCTGCTGTTCGGCCCCCCGGGTGTCACCTATCCCGAGCCCTTCGACCTGGAGCGCATCCGCGAGGAGTTCCCGCGGGAGCAGTGGCCGGTGACCCGGACGTACACCGTGCGCGCCTGGGACCCCGAAGTACGCGAGCTGACCCTGGACTTCGTGGTGCACGGGGACGAGGGACTCGCCGGGCCGTGGGCCCTGCGGGTGCGGCCGGGCGAGGTCGTCCGGTTCATGGGTCCCGGTGGCGCCTACGCGCCCGACACGAGCGCCGACTGGCATCTGCTCGCCGGTGACGAGAGCGCGCTGCCCGCGATCGCAGCCGCCCTGGAGTCGCTGCCCGACGCCGCGGTCGTCCGCGCCTTCGTCGAGGTCGCCGGGCCCGAGGAGGAGCAGAAGATCGACTCCGACGCGGAGGTCGTCTGGCTGCACCGCGGCGACCGGCCCGTCGGCACAGCCCTGGTGGAGGCCGTACGAGCGCTGGAGTTCCCGGAGGGCCGGGTGCACGCGTTCGTGCACGGCGAGGCGGGCTTCGTGAAGGAGCTGCGGGGGCTGCTGCGGGTCGAGCGCGGGATTCCGCGCGACGACCTGTCCATCTCCGGCTACTGGCGCCTCGGCCACAACGAGGACGGCTGGCAGGCGGCGAAGCGCGCGTGGAACGCCCAGGTGGAGGCGGAGCAGGAGGCGTCGGCCTGACGCCGGCTCACCACCCCGTACGTCATCAGGAGGCGGCCCGCGTCACGCGGGCCGCCTCCTCACGTACGTACGGGCAACCCGGCGGACGGCCGCCCGTGAGGCGGACCGGCCACCGCCCCGGGACCGGACCAGCCACCCCCGCGAGTGAGACCGGCCGCTCGCCCCTGGCACGCTCCCACCGCACGTCGGCTCCCCCCTTTCCAGGCGCCGTACGACCCCGCGGGGAGGCGGCACCCCCGTCACCGGGAGCTCGGCCTCGAAGACCGGGTGCTCGCGCGCCGGGACGGCCATCAGGCCGGAGTGCCACTCAGTCATCTCATCGCGCCCGGCCGCAGATCGGTCACGCAATGCGTCGCGTCGAGGCGGCAACGGCGAGCACGTGAGGACTTAGGCCCGCCGCCGACACGGCCGCGTCACGCGGGTGAAACAGGGTCTCCCTAATTTCTGTCACCCGACAGGAATTCCTGAGAATCCCTCTCCCTTCCGCGCCGAAGGCAGGTGCCGCCGTGACCACCACCGCCCCCTCCGACGTACGCCCCGATCCGCCGGAGTCCTCCGACGACCGCTCCCTGACCGAGTTCGGCTACCGCCAGGAGCTGCACCGCAGCCTCGGCCGGTACGCCTCGTTCGCCGCCGGGTTCTCCTTCATCTCCGTCCTCACGACCGTCTTCCAGTTCTTCGCCTTCGGGTACGCGTTCGGCGGCCCGGTCTTCTTCTGGACCTGGCCGGCCGTGCTGATCGGCCAGCTGGCGGTCGCCGCGTGCTTCGCGGAACTCGCCGCGCGCTACCCGATCTCCGGCGCGATCTACCAGTGGTCCTCGCGCCTGTCGAACCTCTCGTTCGGCTGGTTCGCCGGCTGGATCATGGTGATCGGACAGATCGTCGTGGTCGCCGCGGCGGCGCTCGCCCTGCAGATGGTGCTGCCCGCGATCTGGTCCGGCTTCCAGCTGGTCGGCAGCGATCCGGCCCCCACCAGCCCCGACGGCGCGGCCAACGCGGCCGTCCTCGGCGTCGTCCTGCTCGTCCTGACCACGCTGGTGAACGTCCTCGACAACCGGGTGATGTCCGCGATCAACCGGATCGGCGTCACCGCCGAGATCATCGGCGCCGTCCTGATCATCGTGCTGCTGCTCACCCACTCCGAGCGCTCCCCCGGCATCACCTTCCACACCGGCCAGGGCGGCAGCGGCCTGTTCGGGGCACTGATGGTGGGCTCGTTCATGGCCGCCTACGTGATGATCGGCTTCGACAGCGCCGGCGAGATGAGCGAGGAGACCCACCACCCGCGGCGCATCGCGCCCCGTACGATCCTCACCGCGCTCGGCGCGGCCGGCCTGCTCGGCGGGCTGATCGTGCTCGGCGGACTGCTCGCCGCCCCGAGCCTGACCGACGGCCGCCTCGGCGTCGACGGCCTGAGCTACGTCCTGACCAGCAGCCTCGGCGACGGGGTCGGCCGGGCGCTGCTCGCCGACGTGGTGGTGGCCATCGCGGTGGCGACCCTGGCGATCCAGACCGCCGCCTGCCGCATGCTCTTCTCGATGGCCCGCGACCGCCGGCTCCCCTTCTCCGGCCGTCTCGCGAAGGTCGACCCGCGCACCGGTATGCCGGTCGCCCCCGCCCTGGTCGTCGGCGTCCTCGCGGCCGCCCTGCTGCTCCTGAACTTCGCCTCGCCGGACGCGTTCCTGGCGATCGGCACCACCTGCATCGTGATGCTGTACCTGGCGTACGCGATGGTCACCGGGCCGCTGCTGGTGCGCCGGCTGCGCGGGCAGTTCACCGCGGACGGCACCGACGAGACGGGCGCCCCGCTCTTCTCCCTCGGCCGCTGGGGCGTCCCCGTCAACGCGCTCGCCCTCGTCTACGGCCTCTTCATGACCGTCAACCTCGCGTGGCCGCGCGCCGCGGTGTACGACCCGGCGGGCGGGCACTGGTACTTCCGCTGGTTCACCCTGCTGTTCCTCGGGGTGACGCTGGTCGCGGGCGCGGGGTACCGGGCCTTCAGGGCGCGGGCGACGGTGGCGGAGGCTCCCGAGGTGGTCCCGGCCTCGTACGCTTGACCAGGTGAGACGCAAGCCCCGGATCCCGCCCTCTCCCCTCCCGCAGCGCCACGGGGTCGACCCCGTGCGGATCAGACTGCCGCGGGAGGGGAGCCGGTCCACCGTGCGGGAGTATCTGGTGGAGCGGCTCGCGGCGGGCGACGGGGTCATCGACGCGATGATCGGCGAGGGGCTGATCGTCGGCGAGGACGGACGGCCGCTGACCGCCGAGGCGGCCTACGCGCCGGGGATGTTCCTGTGGTTCCACCGGGAGCTGCCGGACGAGGAGCCGGTGCCGTTCCCGCTGGACGTGGTGTACCGGGACGAGCACATCGTCGTCGCCGACAAGCCGCACTTCCTCGCCACCACACCGCGCGGCAGCCATGTGGCGGAGACAGCCCTCGCCCGGCTGCGCCGGGAGCTGGACCTGCCGGAGCTGGGCGCCGCGCACCGCCTCGACCGGCTGACCGCCGGGCTCGTGCTGTTCACCGTGCGGCCCGGGGAACGCGGCGCGTACCAGTCGCTGTTCCGCGACCGGCTGGTCGGCAAGGAGTACGAGGCCGTGGCGCCGTACGACTCCGCTCTCGCTCTGCCGCGCACGGTCACCAGCCGCATCCTCAAGGAACGCGGGGTGATGGCCGCGCGCGAGGTGGCGGGCGAGCCGAACGCGGTCAGCGGGATCGAACTGGTGGAGCGCCGGGAGGGTCTTGGGCGCTACCGGCTGACTCCCCGTACCGGCCAGACCCATCAACTCCGGGTGCACATGAGCGCGTTGGGCGTGCCCATTCTCGGCGATCCGCTGTATCCGGTGGTGACCGGTCCGGTGCCGGCCGGCGACTTCCGGCGTCCGCTGCAACTGCTGGCGCGGACTCTGGAGTTCACCGATCCGGTCACCGGAGGGGCCCATCGGTTCGTCAGTGAACGGGTACTGGAGGCGTGGTCCTCGTACGACGCCTGGTCGGCCCGGACCGCCGGGGATCAGTAGCCGCGCCACCAGCGCAGGAAGCGCTGCCAGGCGCCCGGGCCGCGGACGGGCCGGGGAGCGGCCGGGACGGGTTCGGGGGCCACCGGCCGCGGTGCGGGCGCGGCCGGTGCCGCGGCGTCGGTGGTGACCTGCCAGTGGGACCGCTGGGCGGGCAGCGCGCGGACCGAGGGCCGTTGCGTGACGTCCTGGGTCGGCTTGGGCTCGAATCGCACGGGCAGATCGACGAGGTGGCGCGACGACATGGATCCCCGCCAGCGCAGGTCGCCCTCGTCGCAGTCGAGTTCGACGTCCGGCAGCCGCAACAGCAGGGCGTCGACGCCGACATCGGCGATGGCGCGGCCGATGTCCTGACCCGGGCACTCGTGGGGACCGCCGCCGAAGGCGAGATGAGAGCGGTTGCCCTGCATGCTGGCGGCCAGGTCGGGACGGATCCGGGGGTCGACGTTGCCCGGCGCGATCCCGAACAGCAGTCCGTCGCCCTTGCGGATGCGCTGACCGCCGAGTTCCGTCTCCTGCTTGGCGAAGTAGCCGAGGACGGCGCTGAACGGCGGCTCGTTCCACAGGGACTGCTCGACCGCCTCGGGCACGGTCATCTGCCCGCCGTTCAACTGGGCACGAAAACGCGGGTCGGTGAGCAGCATGCGCAGCACATTGGCGATCAGGTTGGCGGTCGCCTCGTACGCGGCGAGCAGGACGAGCCGCAGATGCTGGGCCACCTCGTCGTCGGTGAGGCGGGCCGGGTGATTGATCAGATGGCTGGTGAAGTCCTCCTCGGGCTCGGCACGGCGGCGCAGGGTGTGCTGTGTCAGCACGCTCATGACGTACTCGTTGCTGGCGATCGCGGTGTCGGTGCCCTTGAGCAGGTCACGGGTGGCCTGCACCATGCGGTCGTTGTAGTCCTCGGGCATGCCGATGATCTCGCAGAGCACGGACATCGGCAGATGCTCGGCGAACTGTCCCACCAGATCGGCCTCGCCGAGCTCGCAGAACGCGTTGACCAGGCGCTGCGTCGCGCGGTTGATGTAGCGCCGCAGGCTGCGGAAGTCGATGGTCGACATGGCGCCGGTGACGGCTCCGCGCAGCCGCAGGTGCTCGTCGCCCTCGGCGTGGGAGCAGATGGGCTGCCAGGCGATGTGCGGGGCGAGCGGGTGGTCGGCGCCCGCCGTGCCGTCCTTGACTGCGGTCCACAGCCGGCTGTCGCGCGCGTAGTGCGAGGGCGTGCTGACCATGTGCAGGTTCTCGGCGTGGCCGAGGACCACCCAGATCGGCACGTCGTTGTGCAGCAACACGGGTGCGACGGCGCCGTGTTCGGCACGGAGCTTCTCGTACAGCGTGCCCAGGTCCTCCGCCTCGGGCCCGTACAGGCGGCGCAGACCGCCCGGACCTACGCCGGGGCCGATCGCGTGGGCGGGGCAGCCGGGGGGCGGGGTGCCGAACGCGGGTTCTTCCGTACCGACGGGGAAATGGGATTCGGTCGTCACAATGATCGCTCCGAAGCTCAAATACGTTCTATGGATGGGGAGTTGGCGTACGGATGCCGTTCACCGTACGGCGTTCAGACGCGCGCCGAAGTCATCGCCAGGGAATGCAGGAACCGCATCAGAGTCATCAGGGTGTCGCGGCTCGAGGCCCTGCGGCGGGCGTCGCACTTCACGATCGGGATCTCCTCGGCGAGGTCGAGCGCGGCCCGCAGGTCCTCGACCGGGTACCGGGGCGCGTCGGGGAAGTCGTTTATCGCGACGACGAACGGAACGCCGCGCTCCTCCAGGCGGCCGATCACGTCGAAACTGACTTCCAGACGGCGGGTGTCGATCAGGACGACCGCGCCGAGGGCTCCCTCGAACAGACCGTTCCACAGGAACCAGAAGCGTTCCTGGCCGGGTGTGCCGAAGAGGTAGAGCACCAGTTGGTCCGTGATGGAGATGCGGCCGAAGTCCATGGCCACGGTGGTGGCCGTCTTGGTCTCGGAACCGTAGTTGTCGTCGACTCCGATGCCGGCCTGCGTCATGGTCTCCTCGGTCGTCAGCGGCTTGATCTCGCTGACGGAGCCCACCATGGTCGTCTTGCCGACTCCGAAGCCGCCCACGATCACGATCTTCACCGCCGCCTGCGCGGTGTGCGGCAGGTGGTCCTCGGCACGAGGGCCCGTGATGGTGTCAGAGCTTTTGAAGTCCATGCATCACCGCTTCGAGGAGGGAACGGTCGGGGAGCGCCTGACGGACGATCGGAGCGCGCGCCTGGACCAGTTCGGCCGTCAGCAGCTCGGTGAGCAGGACGGTCACCACGCTGAACGGCAGATTGAGATAGGCCGAGATCTCGGCCACGGACAAAGGGGCCTTGCACAGGCGCAGCAGCGCGGACGTCTCCGGCTGGGTGGCGGGCGGCGGCTCGGCGGCGCTCACCACGACCAGGGTGACCAGGTCGAGTTCGGCCCGGTCGCCGCCCTCACCGCCGCCCGTGAGCACGTACAGCCGCTCGGGGTTCTTCGGTTCGTCCTGGCCCTCCTCCCCCTCGGGGCCTTCCGGGGCCGCGAGGGGGGAAGCCGCTGCGGGAGGTTCCGGGGGCCGCTCCTTGGGTTGGCGCCGCCGGCGTTGCGGAGGAGTCATACGGTCTGCCCGTTGCGCCGCGGCGGGCTCGTCAGATGGGCGCCGATCCGTACGACGAGGTCGCGCATGCGGTTGCTCATCAGCCCGGGTTCCGCGGTCTGGTTGGCGAGCACGGCGAGATAGGCGTTGGCTCCGGCCGACATCAGGTAGAAGTAGCCGCCGTTGATCTCGATGATGACCATCCGCATCCGGCCGTCGCTCCTGGGGATCTCGCCCGCGACGGCTCCGGCCAGGCTCTGCAGGCCCGCGCAGGCCGCGGCGACCCGGTCGGCCGCGTCCGGGTCACCGCCGTAGCGGGCGATGCGCAGTCCGTCGGCGGAGAGCACCACGATCTGCTGGATGCCCGGCACTCCGTCGGCGAGATCCTTGAGCATCCAGTCGAAGTTGGCTCGTTGCTGGATCACTTGAGGTCCCCCTCGTCGTCGGCCTCGGCAGGGGCCTGCTGGTTGTCCGTGCTGAGTGCGGTCGGGTCCGGGTCGCCCTTGAGTCCGTTCATGAACGCCTCGACCCACAACCCGGGTTCGGGCTCCTTCTCCTGCGGTTCGGGGTCGGGCTCCCACAACGACGAGGTGCCTGCGGCCTCGGCGGCCTCCCGCTCGGCGCGCGCCGCCTCGGCGTACCGCTGGCTGAGCGGGACCTTGACCCGGCTGCGGCGCTGCGGCAGACCGCCCGGCGTCCATTCCGTGACCACGGGGACATCGTCCTCGCGGAGGTCGCCGCTCGACGAGGGGATGCGGGGGCCCGTGGTCGGCCGGCGCTTCTTGGGCTTGCGCGCCGGGCCCTCGACCCCGCCGTTGTCGATACCGGCCACGGAGTTGACTCCGATGCCGTGCGCGAGACCGGGGGCGAAGTCGGTGGTGAGCATGGCGCGCGGTGCGACGAGGACGGCGCGGACACCGCCGTACGCGGACTGCCGCAGCGAGATCTGCATGCTGTACATCTGCGCGAGTCGTCCGACGACGGCCATGCCGAGCCGGGGTGCCTGGCCCATGACGTTCGGGTCGACGCCCGCCGCGGCCAGCCGGAGCAGCTCCTCGATCTTGCCGCGGGACTCGTCGCTGAGGCTGACGCCGCCGTCCTCGATCTCGATGGCGATGCCGGTCTGCACCTCGATGGCGGTGACGTGCACCTTGGTGTGCGGCGGCGAGTACCGGGTGGCGTTGTCCAGAAGCTCGGCCAGGGCGTGGATGAGCGGTTCGACGGACACGCCGTCGACGGCGATGTCGACGATGTTGTGCAGCTCGATGCGCCGGTACTCCAGGATGCGCGACATCGCGCCGCGCAGCACGCTGAACAGCGGTACGGGCTCCGGCCATTGGCGTCCGGGGCGGCCTCCGCCGAGTACGGCGATGGAGTCGGCGAGCCGGCCGATCAGCGCGGTGCCGTGGTCGATGCGCAGCAGGTCGTCGAAGACCTCGGGGTTGCGCCCGTGGTCCTCCTCCATCTCGCGGAGTTCGTTGTTCTGCTGGTGGACGATGGCCTGGACGCGCCGGGCGATGTTGACGAAGGAGCGCTGCGCGGCGTCGCGCATCGACTCCTCGGCGTCGACGATCTTGAGCAGTTTCTTCAGCAAGTCCTTCTGGGACTTGGGGATTTCATGGAGCTCCGGGTCGTCGCGGCCCAGGGTGCGAACGATGTCCGAGGGGGAATCTCCGTCGTGCAACCGGTCGATCGCGTACGGAAGGATCTCCCGGGTGAGGCGCACGATCTCCTGGTCGTGCGCGGCGATGCGCTGTTCCAGGGCGGCGGCGCGGCGCACGAAGCCGGCCCGCAGGTCACGGGCCACACGGCCGCGGCGGACGGCCTCGCCGCCGATCGCGATCACCAGCAGGGTGGCGAAGCCGCCGCACAGGGCGACCGCGCCCCGGGCCGGCTCCGTCACCGCGGCGACGGCGGCGCCGGTCGCCGCCGCCATCAGTATGGCCGGCAGCAACAACACGCGCGCGTAGGGAAGTTCACTGTCACCGGGAGGCGATTGAACACTCACCATGTATGCCCTCTGAGACAAGTCGGCTGGGGGTGGGGGAGGTTTGTGGGGGAAACGGCACGGATCGGCATGGATCAAACGAGATCTTCGGAACTTTTGGGAACAAGCGCACGAATACATCTCAACTCGGTGCGCTGCGGGCGAGCTTAGTCCGACCGGATCAACGCTGTGTCATATTCAGCAAGCGCCTGAAACCGCCCATAAGACTGGAGTACCCTCAGCCCCATTTGCACGCTGAGCCTCCGTTCGCACACGGTGCGTGATGGCGTGCGGGCATACGAGAACCGCGGTCGGCCAGGACGGAGCGGCGGTGAGAGCTCAGACTCCGGCGATGCGCAGCGCCGCGTCCGCCGTGGCCTCGGCGAAGGCGGACACCGGGCGCTGCGGATCGGAGCGGTGCACGAGGATGACCCCCTCGATCAGCCCGAACAGCAGATCCGTCCGCAGATCCAGCTCACTCTTGGCGAGCGCGCCGCCGGCCGCCGTGGCGGCGAGCAACTGACGGTAGGTGTCCTTGAGTTCGGCGCGTACGGCATGGAAGCCGGCGAAGCGCTCGGTGCGCACCTCGGGCAGCAGATAGAGACCGCCGAGGTTGTGCGGGCCCCCGCACAGCACCTCCACGTCGGTGCGGCACAGCTCCCACAGCCGGCCCTCCGCGGGCGCCGCGTCGTCGGCGAGGAGCTCGCGGGCGAACGCCAGCGACGGTGTGACCGTGGACTCCAGGAGCTCGGCGAGCAGCTCCTCCTTGCCGGACACGTAGTGGTACATGGACGCCTGCCGCATGCCCGCCCGCTCGGCGACGGCGCGGGTGGTGGTGGCCGCGTATCCCCGGGTCGTGAACAACTCGGCCGCGGCGTCGAGCAGTTCGGCGCGTGGCGTCAGCCCGCTGTCCGGCCGCTGCGCGGCCCGAGGCCTGCCGACCCGTCGCCCGCCACCCGTTCCCATGCGTTCGATCCTCGCACACACGCCGTGCGCCGACGGGGCGCCGCGAGGCGCGCGACGTGCACCGGGCGACGGCTCCCGGACCCGGCCGCCCCTGGCGGCGAACCCTCCGTGAGGGACAGGTAACCGCCCGGCAACACACGGGACATGGCCGCGACCCACCCCGCCCCTAATTTCTGTCGGGCGACAGAAATAACCCAGGAGCCGGAGGACCCGCGATGGCGACAGCGACCACCTACGGAGCACGCGACCACGCCCGCGCCCAGCAGGGCACCCGCGCGGAGGCCATGCCCGTGGTCCCCGCGGGCGACTGGCCTGCGCCGCCCTGCGAGGCGGGCCATCTGGTGTGGGCGGAGACCGTGGCGGGCGGCAACTACACGCACAAGGTGCTGGCCCGGGGCACCGAACTGCGCCTGACCGACCTCACCGGCGACGCCTGCGCACACCTGCTGCTGTACGTCGCGGACCGCCCGTGGGAGCGCCTGAACGTCGCCGACACCGTCAAGGTCCAATGGAACGCCTACCTGAACCGGGGGCAGTTGCTCCTCTCCGACCAGGGCCGGGTGCTGGCCTCGGTGGTCGCCGACTCCTCCGGACGGCACGACGCGCTGTGCGGCACCTCCACGCTCGTACGCAACACCGAGCGGTACGGGGACGGAACTCCGCAGTCCACGTCCCCGGCCGGACGCGAACTGTTCAAACTGGCCGCCGCCAAGAACGGACTCGGGCCCCGCGATCTGCCGCCCTCGCTCTCCTTCTTCCAGGGCGTGGAGATCCGCGACGACGGATCGGTGGACTTCACCGGCTCGGCCGGCGCCGGCGGCAGCGTCACCCTGCGCGCCGAGCAGGACGTCACCGTGCTGATCGCGAACGTGCCGCACCCGGCCGATCCGCGCCCCGCCTACACGAGCACCCCGCTGGAGGTGCTGGCCTGGCGCGCACGGGCCACCGCGGCGGGCGACCCGCTATGGGAGGCCACCCCCGAGGGCCGCCGCGCGTTCCTGAACACCGCCGAATTCCTTGCCACGAGGGGGCTCGCATGACGCACGTCACCGTCCCGGCCAGGGCCGCCTGGTCCGCCGTCGTCCGCACCGGCCAGACGCTCACCGTCACCGATCTGCACGGCAACCAGGCCGTCGACTTCCTGGTGTACGACGCCGAGGACACCGCCGTCCGCTACAGCGCGCCCGACACCATCCAGGCGCAGGGGAACATCTTCCTGACCACGGGCAGTGTGCTGATGTCCAGCGAGCACACCCCGCTGATGACGGTCGTCGAGGACGAGGTCGGCCGGCACGACACGGTCGGCGGCGCCTGCTCCAAGGAGTCGAACACCCTGCGCTACGGGCACCACACCTGGTCCCAGCACGCCTGCGTGGACAACTTCCTCGCGGAGGGCGCCCGTTACGGCCTCGGCAAGCGCGATCTCGTCTCGAACATCAACTGGTACATGAACGTGCCGGTCGAGAAGGACGGCACCCTCGGCATCGTCGACGGCATCTCCGCGCCGGGACTGCGGCTGACCCTGCGCGCCGAACGCGATGTGATCGTGCTGGTCTCCAACTGCCCCCAGATCAACAACCCGTGCAACGGCTTCGAACCGACGGCGGTCGCGATGACGATCGGGGCGTCCGCATGACCTTCGACACCCTGCTGATCGCCAACCGCGGCGAGATCGCCGTCCGGATCATCCGGACGGCCCGCGAACTGGGCCTGCGCACCGTCGCCGTGTACTCCGACGCCGACCGCGCGGCGCCCCACGTCCGGCTCGCCGACGAGGCCGTACGACTCGGCCCGGCCCCCGCGAAGGAGTCCTACCTCGACGGCGACCTGGTCCTGAAGGCGGCCAAGGACACCGGGGCCGGGGCCATCCACCCCGGATACGGCTTCCTGTCCGAGGACGCGGCGTTCGCACGGCGCTGCGAGGACGCCGGGATCGTGTTCGTCGGGCCGACGCCGGAGCAGCTGGAGCTGTTCGGCGCCAAGCACACGGCACGGGCGGCGGCCGAGGCCGCGGGCGTGCCGCTGGCGCCGGGCACCGGGCTGCTCGCCGGCCTTCCCGAGGCGCTGGAGGCGGCCGGGCGCATCGGCTACCCGGTGATGCTCAAGGCCACCGGAGGGGGCGGCGGCATCGGTATGTCGGCCTGTCGATCCGCCGCTGAACTGACCGAGGCCTGGGACCGGGTGCAGCGCGTCGCGGCGGCCTCCTTCTCCTCTGCCGGGGTCTTCCTGGAACGTCTGGTCGAACACGCCCGTCATGTCGAGGTGCAGGTCTTCGGTGACGGCCGGGGCCGGGTCGTCACCTTCGGCGACCGCGACTGCTCGCTCCAGCGCCGCAACCAGAAGGTCCTGGAGGAGGCGCCCGCCCCGGGCCTGCCCTCCGCCGTCCGCGACCGACTGGCCTCCGCGGCACGCGAGTTGTGCGCCTCGGTCGGCTACCGCTCGGCCGGGACCGTCGAGTTCGTCTACGACGCCGCCCGCGAGGAGGCGTACTTCCTGGAGGTCAACACCCGTCTCCAGGTGGAACATCCGGTCACCGAGGAGATCTACGGCGTCGACCTGGTCGGCTGGATGCTGCGCCTCGCCCGGGGCGAGTCCGAGGTCGTACGGGATCCGGGGGCACCCCGCGGTCACGCCGTCGAGGCACGGGTGTACGCCGAGGACCCCTCGCGCGAACACCGCCCGAGCGCGGGCCTGTTGACGAGGGTGGAGTTCCCCGGCGGCGTCCGCGTGGACGGCTGGGTCGAGACGGGTACCGAGGTGACCACGTCGTACGACCCGATGCTCGCGAAGATCATCGCGTACGGCCCTGACCGGGCGCACGCCCTGGAGCGGCTCGACGAGGCACTGGCCAGAACGCGGGTGGACGGCATCGAGACCAACCTCGGTCTGGTGCGGGCCGCGCTCGCCGAACCGTCCTTCCGGCGGGCGGCGCACTCGACGGCCACCCTCGCGGGTGTCACGGATCCCACCCCGCGCGTCGAGGTCGTGTCCGGCGGCACGCTCACCACCGTGCAGGACTGGCCCGGCCGCACCGGCTACTGGCAGGTCGGGGTACCGCCGTGCGGCCCGATGGACGACCTCTCCTTCCGGCTCGGCAACCGTGCGCTCGGCAACCCCGAGGGCACGCCGGGCCTCGAATGCACCCTGCAGGGACCGGCGTTGAGGTTCACCCACGCCACGACGGTCTGCGTCACCGGTGCCCCAGCGCCGGTCACGGTGGACGGCTCGCCCGTCGCCCAGTGGGAGCCGGTGACCGTGCCGGCCGGGGCGGTGCTGGAGGTGGGCGCGCCCACCGAACACGGCCTGCGCACCTATGTGCTGTTCGCGGGCGGCGGCCTGGACGTGCCCGCGTTCCTCGGCAGCGCCTCCACCTTCACGCTCGGCCGGTTCGGCGGCCACGGGGGCCGGACCCTGCGGACCGGCGACGTCCTGCACGGCGGCGCGGTCACCGCGCTCGGAGCACCCGTGCCGCCCGGCGAGCGTCCCGGGTTCACGGCCGCGTGGCGGGTCGGCGCCCTCGAAGGGCCGCATGCCGCACCGGAGTTCTTCACCGAGGACGACATCCACGACTTCTACGCCGCCGACTGGAAGGTCCACTTCAACTCGGCGCGCACCGGCGTGCGGCTCATCGGACCGAAGCCCCGCTGGGCCCGCACGGACGGCGGCGAGGCGGGCCTGCACCCGTCCAACATCCACGACACGCCCTACTCGGTCGGGGCCGTCGACTACACCGGCGACATGCCGGTGCTGCTCGGCCCGGACGGCCCCTCCCTCGGCGGCTTCGTCTGTCCCGCGACCGTCGTCAGCACCGAGCGCTGGAAGCTCGGCCAGTTCCGCCCCGGCGACACCGTGCGCTTCGCGCCGCTCGCCGACGACGGTTCGGCGCGGCCCGCGATCGTCGACGGCGGCGTGCTCGCCCGGGACGGCGATGTGACGTACCGCCGCAGCGGCGACGACAACCTGCTCGTCGAGTTCGGGCCCATGCAACTGGACCTGGCCCTGCGCATGCGGGTCCACGCCCTGATGGAGGCGGTGACGGAGGCGGATCTCGACGGCGTCACCGACCTGACGCCGGGCATCCGCTCGCTCCAGATCCAGGCGGACCCGCGCCGCCTCCCCCAGCGCGAACTCCTTGACGTGGTACGGCGGACGGTCCGCGCGCTCCCCCCGAGCGACCAGCTCGTCGTTCCCTCGCGGACCGTCCATCTCCCGCTGTCCTGGGACGACCCCGCCACCCGCGAGGCCATCGCCCGCTACATGGCGGGTGTCCGCGACGACGCCCCCTGGTGCCCGTGGAACATCGAGTTCATCCGCCGCGTGAACGGCCTGGACTCGGTGGACGACGTGTACCGCACGGTCTTCGACGCCGAGTACCTGGTCCTCGGCCTGGGCGACGTCTACCTCGGCGCGCCGGTGGCCACCCCGCTGGACCCCCGCCATCGTCTGGTCACCACCAAGTACAACCCGGCCCGCACCTGGACCGCCGAGAACTCGGTCGGCATCGGCGGCGCCTACCTCTGCGTCTACGGCATGGAGGGCCCCGGCGGCTACCAGTTCGTCGGCCGTACGACCCAGGTGTGGTCGGGCTGGCAGCAGCGCGGCGCGTTCGAGCCGGGCTCGCCCTGGCTGCTGCGCTTCTTCGACCGGATCAAGTGGTACCCGGTGGAGGCGGACGAACTCCTTGAGCTGCGGGCCGACATCATCTCCGGCCGCTTCGTGCCGCGCATCGAGGAGGGCACCTTCTCGCTCGCCGCGTACGAGGACTTCCTCGCCGAGAACGCCGAGTCCGTCGCGGAGTTCAGGTCCCGGCAGGGCGGCGCGTTCTCCGCCGAGCGCGATGCCTGGGAAGCGGCGGGCGAGTTCACCCGCGCGGAGGCGGTGGGGGCACCACCGGCTCCGGCTGTCGAGGTGAGTGTCCCGGCGGGTGGCCGGCTGATCGAGGCCGAGTTCGCCGCGTCGGTGTGGCAGCTCAACGTGGAGCCGGGCGAGCGGGTGACGGCGGGGCAGCCGCTGCTCGCCCTGGAGGCCATGAAGATGGAGTCACGGGTGCCCGCCCCGATCGACGGCACGGTCCAGCGGATCCTCACCAAACCGGGCGACCAGGTGGAGGCGGGCACGGCACTGCTGGTGCTCGCGCCCCTGGAACCGTCGGCATCCTGACCCCATCCCTCACTGCCACCCGCACGAACCACGCCGCCACAGCACCGGGCCCGCACCCGCACCCCGCACAAGGAGTTCCGATGTCCGCCCTCACCCGAGTCCGCATGGCGTACGCCCGTATCGAGGCCGTGGACCGCCCCGAGATCTGGATCGACCTGCGCCCCCGGCCGGAGGCCGAGAACGAAGCGCGTGCCGTGGACGCCCGGATCGCCGCCGGCGAGCACCTCCCGCTCGCCGGCAAGCTCCTCGCCGTGAAGGGCAACATCGACGTCGCGGGCCTGCCGACCACCGCCGGCTGCCCGGCCTACGCGTACACCCCAAAGGACGACGCCCCGGCGGTCGCCCGCCTGCGCGCGGCCGGAGCCGTCGTCCTCGGCACCACGAACCTCGACCAGTTCGCCACCGGCCTGGTCGGCACCCGCTCCCCCCACGGCGCCGTCCGGAACGCCCTGGCCCCGGAACGGATCAGCGGCGGCTCCAGCTCGGGATCGGCCGTGGCGGTGGCCCTCGGCGTCGTCGACCTCGCCCTCGGCACGGACACCGCCGGCTCCGGCCGCGTCCCCGCCGCGTTCAACGGCATCGTCGGCCTGAAGCCGACCCGCGGCCTGGTACCGACGACCGGTGTCGTCCCCGCCTGTGCCTCCCTGGACTGCGTGACCGTGTTCGCCCGCACCCTCCCGGAAGCCGAACAGGCCCTCGCGTACATGGCGTCCCCCTCCGGACGCGAACTCCCCGCACTCCCCCCGCGCGCCCCCGGCCCCTGGCGCGTCGCCGTCCCGCCGACGGCACAGCTCGGCGAACTGGACGAGGGCTGGGCCGAGGCGTACGAAGCGGCGGCGCACCAACTCGTCGCGGCGGGGGCCGAGGTCCGCACCCTCGACCTCACCCCGTTCACCGAGGCCGCCGCGATGCTCTACGAGGGCGCGTTCGTCGCCGAGCGCTACGCGGCGGTGGGGAGCTTTGTCGACAAGCTGACCGCCGAGGGCGGTGCCGGTCTCGACCCGACCGTCGCGGGGATCATCACCCGTGCCCGGGACGTCCCGGCCCACCGGCTGTACGCCGACCAGGAGCGGCTGGCCTCCCTGCGCACCCGGGCGCTCGCCGAACTCGCCGACGCGGACGCGCTGCTCCTGCCCACCGCCCCCGGCCATCCCACGCTCGCCGAGGTGGCCGCCGACCCGCTGGGCGCCAACGCCCGTCTGGGCCGCTTCACCAACTCCACGAACCTCTTCGACCTGGCGGCCGTCGCCGTTCCGGCCGGGCGGACGCCCGCCGGACTCCCCTTCGGCGTGATGCTGATCGGACGTGCGTTCACCGACGAACGGCTCGCACGGATCGCCCGCTCGCTGGAGCCGGAGACCCGCCTCGCCGTGGTGGGGGCGCATCTGTCCGGCCAGCCGCTCAATCCGCAACTGCTGTCCCTGGGCGCCCGCCTCGACCGTACGACCACCACCGCCCCCGTGTACCGCCTGCACGCCCTGGCCACCAGCCCGCCGAAGCCGGGCCTCGTCCATGTCGGCGCGGGCGGCGCCGCCGTCGAGACCGAGGTGTGGAGCCTCCCCGCCGACGGCCTCGGACGCCTGCTGGCGGCGCTCCCCCGCCCGATGACACTGGGCAGCGTCGAACTGGCCGACGGCGGCAGCGCGCCCGGTTTCCTGTGCGAACCCGGCGCACTGGACGGCGCACCCGACATCACGGAATACGGCGGCTGGCGCACGTACGTGAACAGCCGGAGCCGCTGAGGCCACTCCGCCGGAAGACCCAGCCGCGGAACAAACGGCCACCTGACGAACGTCACGCCAGGGGCCTCTGCGCAGACAGACGGTCGGCCGACACGACCACAGCCCGCGGGCACAGCCCCAGTCGACGCAACCACCGCCCACAGGCACAGCCGCCTCGCGGCGCGGCGACCGCGTACCCGTACTGCCACCAGGCAGCCCCGCCGCGGACCGGGGGCACAACCACCATGCGGCGCGGCGACCACGTGCCCGTACAGCCACCAGGTGGCCGGGCCACCGCGTTCCCGCAGAGCCACCGGCCAGCCCGGCCGCGGCCCGGGGCGCAGCCGCCAGCCGACCGTGCCCGCATCGCATGAGGCAGCCCCTCGGCGCGACCACCGTCATGGGTGACAGCCGCCGGGGCGCCGGGGCCTGCGGTCGGCGGAACGCCCGGTCACCGGTCGACCGGTCACCGGGACGCGGCCGGTGGAACGCCTGTTCACTGGGACGGGTGGGCGGCGGAACGCCCGGTCAGCGGGACGCCGGACTGAGCCGACGGCCGACGGCGCGCCGCCCCCGGTGGAGTGACGGCGCACCGCTGGGAGTGGGCCTCAGCCCACCGACGAGTAGGCCACCACTCCTCGCAGCAAGGCCTCCACCGCCTTGCGGGCGTTCTTCGCGACCGTCGAGTTCCCGCTGCCCGAGACGGGGGCGGCGGCCGCGATCTGGCCGAGGACGTCGATGACCTGCTTGCACCAGCGCACGAAGTCACCGGCCGGCATCTCCGCCTCGCGCAGCACCTCGTCGAGGCCCTTGCCGGACGCCCACTCGTGGGCGGCCCAGGCGAAGCCGAGGTCCGGCTCGCGCTGGCCGACGCCCTCGGTCTGGTTGATCCCGAAGTCCTCCTCCAGCGCGTCGAGACGGCCCCAGATGCGCACCATCTCGCCGAGCGCGGCCTTCGCCTTGCCGGACGGCACCTTCGGCGCCATCGCGTCGTCGGCGACCCGGGACTCGTACACCAACGCCGAGACGCAGGCCGCGAGTTCGGCCGGGGAGAGCCCGTCCCAGACGCCGGCGCGCAGACATTCGCTGGCCAGCAGGTCGAGTTCGCCGTACAGGCGGGCGAGCCGCTTGCCGTGCTCGGTCACCTCGTCGGAGCGCAGATAGTCCAACTCCGTGAGGAGGGCGACGATCCGGTCGAAGGTGCGGGCGATGGTGTTCGTCCGGCCCTCGATACGACGCTCCAACTGCGAGGTGTCGCGCTGCAGTCGGTGGTAGCGCTCGGCCCAACGGGCGTGGTCCTCACGGTCGTTGCAACCGTGGCAGGGGTGCGCGCGGATCGCCGTGCGCAGCCGGGCGATCTCACGGTCGTCGGCGGCCTCGGCGCGCTTCTTGCGGTGCCGGTCCGGGACGATGTGCCCGGCCTTGGTGCGCAGGGCGGACGCCAGGTCCCGACGGGACTGCGGCGAGCGCGGGTTGAACGACTTGGGGATGCGCATCCGGTCGAGCGCCTCGACCGGCACCGGGAAGTCCATCGAGGCCAGCCGCTTCACCTGACGCTCGGCGGTGAGCACCAGCGGGCGCGGGCCGTCGTGCTGCTCGAAGCCCCGGTGGCCGTTCGACCGGCCGGCGGGCAGCCCCGGGTCCAGCACCAGCGCGAGCCCCGCGTACTTGCCGGTCGGCACATGGATCACGTCACCCGGCTTCAGTTTCTCCAGGGCGACGGCCGCCTCGGCACGGCGCTCCGACATGCCCTGCCGGGCCAGCTCGGTCTCGCGGTCCTTGAGGTCGCGGCGCAGCGCCATGTACGCGTCGAAGTCCCCTAGGTGACAGGTCATCGACTCCTTGTAGCCCTCAAGACCCTCCTCGTTGCGCTGCACCTGCCGGGAGATCCCGACGACCGACTTGTCGGCCTGGAACTGCGCGAAGGACGTCTCAAGCAGCTCGCGCGAGCGGTGCCGCCCGAACTGCTCGACCAGGTTCACCGCCATGTTGTACGACGGCTTGAAACTGGAGCGCAGCGGATAGGTGCGGGTGCCCGCGAGTCCCGCGAGGTGCTCGGGGCTGAACCCGCGCTGCCACAGCACGACCGCGTGGCCCTCGACGTCGATGCCGCGGCGGCCGGCGCGGCCGGTCAGCTGGGTGTACTCGCCGGGGGTGATGTCGGCGTGCTGCTCGCCGTTCCACTTGACGAGCTTCTCCAACACCACCGAGCGGGCGGGCATGTTGATGCCCAGCGCGAGCGTCTCCGTCGCGAAGACCGCCTTGACGAGGCCGCGGACGAACAGTTCCTCGACGACCTCCTTGAAGGTGGGCAGCATGCCCGCGTGATGGGCCGCGATGCCGCGCTCCAGGCCCTCCAGCCATTCGAAGTAGCCGAGGACGTGCAGGTCCTCGTCCGGGATGGAGGCGGTGCGCTCCTCGACGAGTTCACGGACGCGCACCCGCGCCGCGTCGTCGTTCAGCCGCAGACCGGCGTACAGGCACTGCTGCACCGCGGCCTCGCAGGCCGCGCGGCTGAAGATGAACGTGATGGCGGGCAGCAGCCCCTCGGACTCGAGCCGCTCGATGACCTCGGGGCGGCCGGGCGTCCAGATGCGAGAGCGCTGTCTGCGCTCACGCTCCCGGTCGGCCTCGCGCATCGCGCGGCCCCGCTTACGGTCCTGGTACGACGGACGGCTCGCCTCCATGCGCGCCATGCGCGTGAGGTCGGGGTTGACCGCCTTGCGCTGGCCCTCGCCCTCCTCGAAGAGGTCGTACATCCGTCGTCCGGCCAGCACATGCTGGAACAGCGGGACGGGCCGGTGCTCGGAGACGATCACCTGGGTGTCGCCGCGCACGGTGTCCAGCCAGTCACCGAACTCCTCCGCGTTCGACACGGTCGCCGACAGCGACACCAGGGTCACCGACTCGGGGAGGTGAATGATCACTTCCTCCCAGACGGCGCCGCGGAAGCGGTCGGAGAGGTAGTGCACCTCGTCCATCACCACATAGCCGAGTCCGAGGAGGGTCTGCGAACCCGCGTACAGCATGTTGCGCAGGACCTCGGTGGTCATGACGACCACCGGTGCCTCGGAGTTGACGCTGTTGTCGCCGGTGAGCAGGCCGACCTTGTCCGCGCCGTAGCGGCGGCACAGGTCGGCGTACTTCTGGTTGGAGAGTGCCTTGATCGGTGTCGTGTAGAAGCACTTCTTGCCCTGCTGGAGGGCGAGGTGGACGGCGAACTCGCCCACGATCGTCTTGCCCGAGCCGGTGGGCGCCGCCACCAGCACCCCCTTGCCCGCCTCGAGCGCCTGGCAGGCCTCGATCTGGAAGGGGTCGAGGCCGAAGTCGTACATCTCGCGGAAGGAGGCGAGCGCGGTGGCCTGCTCGGCAGCGCGCCTGCGTGCTGCCGCATACCGCTCGGCCGGTGAGAGGTCCTCTGTCATCGTGCTTTCGAGACTACCGGGAGCCACTGACATGAGGACGATCATTATCCGTATCAGATGCCGTGAAACCTCGGATCCCCGCAGCTCAGGGAAGCGCGACGCGTACGGCCGCCGGTACGCACTGCGCTGTGAGGGGCAGCGGTCCGAGCGGCTCCCCGTCGGCGTAGCCGGTGATGCCCTCGGCGAGGAGTTCGACGCGGGCCGCCCGGTGCACGCTCACCACGGGATGGTCGACGTGGGTGCCCCGGTAGACCCTCGGGAAGATCTTGAGCAGCGTCGTGCGGGTGCAGTCCCCGACCACGGTTATGTCGAAGAGGCCGTCACCGAGGTCCGCGCCGGGGCAGATCCTCATGCCGCCGCCGTACGACGATCCGTTGCCGACGGCCACGAGCGTCGCCTCGGTCTCCAGGGTCTCGCCGTCGTCCAGCGTGATGCGGTACGGGAAGGGCCGGAAGGCGGCCAGTTCGGCGAGCATGGCGACGTCGTACTTGAAGCGGCCGACGGGCAGCCGCATCCGGTTCCCGCGGTCGTTGACCCGGGAGTCGAATCCGGAGGCGAGGACGGTGCCGAACCAGGTGCCGTTCACCCGGCCCAGGTCGACATCGCGCAGCCGGCCGGCCTTCAGGGCGTCGGCGATCAGGCGTCCCGAGGCCGCCGGGTCGCCCACGGGCAGGCCGAGAGCGCGCGCGAAGTCGTTGCCGGTCCCGGCGGCGACCAGGCCGAACGGGGTACGGGTCCCGGCGACCGCCTGGAGGGCGAGGTTCGCCATGCCGTCACCGCCGACCGCGACGAGGGCGCCGGTACCGCCGGCGACCGCCTCGCGCGCCCGCGCGAGGGCGTCCGCCGCGTTGTCGCCGAGGACCGTCCGGACGGAGAATCCCGCGGCGCGCAAAGCGGAAGCGGCCGGCAGCGCCGCTCGGGCGCCCCGGCCGCGGCCCGCGGTGGGGTTGACGAAGAGGGTGATCTCGCTGGTCACAGGGTGACCCTACGAGGTCCCGGGCTTCGTCAGGTCACGTCGTCATAACCGTTGACCCGGTCCGTGTTGGCCTGCTCCGGAAGGGTCCGGCTGGACGTCACGGTCTCGATCTCGCCGATGTCCTCGGGGCTGAGGTCGAGCTCGGAGGCCTCGTCGTCGGCCGGTCCTGACTCATCGCGCCGACGCTTGCGCCGGTCGTTGAGCAGCGAGAAGACGACCGCACCGAAGTACAGGATCCAGATCGGCCCGGCGAGCGCCATCATCGTCAGCGGGTCGGTGCTGGGAGTGGCGACGGCGGCGAACACCGTGATGCCGATGATCATGCCGCGCCACCAGCCGAGCATGCGCTGACCGGTGAGGATGCCCGTGAGGTTGAGCATCACCAGGAGCAGCGGCAGCTCGAAGGAGAGCCCGAAGACCACCACCATGCGCGTGACCAGGTCGAGCAGATCGTCCAGCGGCAGGAGGTTCTTGACGCCGCTCGGCGTGAACTGCATCAGCACCTTCGCCGTGGTGGGAAGCACCTTGTAGGCGAAGAAGGCGCCGCCGAAGAACAGCGGGACGCCGGTACCGACGAACGCGTACGCGTACTTCTTCTCACTCTTGTGCAGACCCGGCGCGACGAACGCCCAGAGCTGGTAGAGCCAGACCGGCGAGGCGAGCACGACGCCCGCCATCAGGGAGACCTTCAGCGCCAGGGTGAACGGGGCGAGCAGACCGTTGATGGTGATCTGCGCGCACTGATGGTTCTTGGGCTGCTTCGCCAGCTCGGCGAAGGTCTCCGGACACCCGATGGAGTCCAGGACCGGCTTGGTGAAGAAGTTGATGATGCTGTTGTAGTAGAAGGCCGCGACTATCGTCACCAAGACGATGGCCAGCACCGCCTTCGCGAGCCGGTTGCGGAGCTCGCGAAGGTGGTCCGCGAGGGGCATGCGCCCCTCGGGGTCCCTCTCCGTGTTGCGGGCAGACTTGAGCAACCCACATCCTCATCTCATGCGGCGGGCCGGATGTCACCGGCCCTGCGTCAGCGCTGGGTCGTGTCCGTCGGCTCGTTGACCGGGCGCGAGCTGGTCACGTCGCCGGGAGCGGCCTGGATCGTGCGCTGAGCGGGGGTCTGCTCGTCGGTGCTGGGCGAACCGGCCTGGGCCGGGGCGCTGCCCTCTTCCTTCATCGCCTTCGCCTCGCTCTTGAGGATCCGGGCGGACTTGCCGAGGGAGCGCGCCATGTCCGGAAGCTTCTTCGCGCCGAACAGCAGGATGATGACGACGAGGATGAGAATGATCTCGGGAGCTCCGAGCCTTCCGAACATAAGTGTTTACCTTCTCACCGAGGCTGCATGGTCGGGGTGCTGTCCGATGGATCGGACATGTGTCCGATCCTCGTGTTGTCAGCGATCGTAACGCTCAGGGGTGAACGCGGGGCAATCCCTGTGCGTACTCCCAGTTCGCGGCCCGCGCCTCATTCTCCGGGCCGCGACCCTGAGCGTACCTGGCCCGAGCATGAAGTTGACAGGCTGGCGTGACTCATTGCGCATCCATGGAACGACTCATACCGCATCCATAGAGCGTGCGGCCCCGACGGCGGCCCGTTCCAGGTCGTCGGAGGCCGTGCCGATACGGCGCGCGGAGTCGGCCACCTGCCTGCCCAGGCGCTCCGCTTCCAGGAAGACACGGACGGCGAGCACTCCGAGAACCGTGATTCCCAGAAAACCCGCGGCGATCGCAAACATCGGCCAGAACATGACGACGACCCTAGAGGGTGGAGTGCACCCGCAGCGTGCGGACCCCGCCCCCGGTGAGCAGTTCGACGATGCGTTCTCCCGCCGGCTTGCGGACGGCGGAACCGCACGCGGGGCAGGTGAACGAGTAGAACGTGGTGCGGCTGCTGACGCCGATGGCCAGGCGCAGGGCGCCCGGCGTGAGCTCGAAGCCGGCCCGGCAGTCGGGACACGCGGCCTTGAACATCACCTCGACCACCCTTCGCATCCCCGCGAAGGCCGTCCCGACGGACATCTCCGGCGCACCCGAGGGCAGCCCCGCCCGCCCCGGCCTGCCCGGCGCTCCCGAGGGCACCCCGGTACGAACGGGCCTGCCCGGCGTCCCCGAGGGCACCTCGGTCCGTCCCGGCGTCCCCGATGACGCCCCGGTGCGACCCGGGATACCCGCCCGCCGTACGGCACCCGGCTTCTCCGAGGTGCCCGGCCTTCCCGGCGCACCAGACATCGACGACGTGCTCAAAGCCCTCGCTCCCGCCCCTCGTACGGTCTGTCCACGGCCCCTTCGAGCCCGTCCGGCCCGTCGTAGGCGGTGAGCGCCTCACGGGCCGCGCTCCGGGCACTGTCCGCCAGGTCCCGCGGCGAGACGATCCGGCCGTCACCACCGAGACGCAGGGCCAGCCGCCGCAGCGACGTGGGATCGGGGGTCCGCAGAGTGATACGCAGCCCGCCGTCCGGCAGCTCGACCGCGCTGTCGTGCGGGTAGTACTCGGCGACCCAGCGCCCGCCGGGACCGACCTCGACGACCACCTCGGGATCCTCGGCCGCGGGCTGGACCAGCCCCTCGGACAGGTCCCGCAGCTCGACCTCGGGCGGCGCGGACGGCTCGTCCAGGATGCGGATCTCGGCGACCCGGTCGAGCCGGAAGGTGCGACGCGCCTCCGAGCGTCGGCACCAGGCCTCCACATACGTGTGACCGACGCTGACCAGGCGGATCGGGTCGATCTCGCGTTCGCTGAGCTCGTCCCGCGAGGGCGAGTAGTAGCGGATCCACAGCCGGCGCCGCTCGGAGATCGCCCGGTCCACGTCGGCGAAGACGCCGCCCTCGGACTCGAAGGTCACCGACAGCCGGGAGCTGGCACCCGCCGCCTCCCCCGAGGCGGCCTCCACCTTGGCGGTGGCCCGCAGCAGCGCCTGCCGGTCGCCCTCGCGCAGACCGGGCAGGGTGGACACCGCGCGGGCGGCCACCAGCAGCGCGGTCGCCTCGTCGGCGGCGATCCGCAGCGGCTCGGCGACGTCGTCGGGGTTGTGCCACCAGATCCGGTCGCCGTCGGTGTCGATGTCGAGGAGATCCCCGCCGCGGAAGCTGGTCCCGCACAGCGGCAGCACGTCCAGGTCGGAGATCAGCTCGTCCTCGGTGATCCCGAAGGCACGGGCGACATCACCGACACGGGCGCCGGGGCGCTCGCGCAGATACGTCACCAGGGAGAGCATCCGCCGCGTCTGGTCGATGGCGTTCGTGGGCCTGGCCGGTTTTCCTGCCACTTTCTTACGTTTCCCCTCAGCCCTTGGCCACGGCGCGCAGCCGGTCGACCACATCGGCCCGCAGTTCGGCGGGCTCCACGACCACCACGTCCGGCCCGAACTCGACGAGCCAGGCGTCCAGTCCGTGCCCGTACGGAATCTCCAACTCGTCCCAGCCCCCGCCCAGTTCCCGTACGGAGACAGCCTTGGACCGCAGCGGGTAGCCCGAGCCGGAACGCAGCCGGATCAGCGCCGAGCGGTCGGTGATCTCCCCCGCCCAGCCGGCGACCGTCTCGCGCACGGTGACGACATCGGGCACCTCGGCCGTGTACCGGCCCGCACGCGCGCGGACCTTGCCGGTGATCCGGGAGAGCCGGAAGACGCGCTCGGCGGCCCGGTCACGGTCCCAGCCCGCGAGATACCAGTGACCGCGCCAGCACTCCAGGGCCCAGGGTTCGACATGCCGGGTCTCGGGGTGCGCGGCGGTGGCCTTGCGGTAGTCGAAGACGACCGTGCGGCGGTCACGGCACGCGAGCATCAGAGGCTCGAAGGCGGCCTCGTGGACGGGGATGTGCGGCTCCAGGGCGCCATGCGAGCCGTACGGGTCCACGTCCTCGGGCAGACCCGCGGCGCGCAGCTTCTGGAGCGCGCCGCTCGCCGCACCGGCGAGCCGGGCCTGCTGCCAGACCTTGGCGGCCAGACCGAGGGCGGCGGCCTCCTCGGCGTCGAGGGTGATCGGCGGCAGGCGGTTGCTGTCGCGGCGGGCGAGGTAGCCGACCTCGCCGTCGAGGTTCTCCACCGTCTCGATGACCAGGCCCAGTTCGCGCAGATCGTCCTTGTCGCGCTCGAACATCCGGTTGAAGGAGTCGTCCGAACCGGCTTCCAGATAGGCCTCGATGGACTCGCGGAGTTCGCGCTTGCTGAGCGGCCGCCGCGTCCCGAGCAGACACAGTGCGAGGTTCATCAGCCGCTCGGCCTTGGCAATGGCCATCGACGCCCTTCCTATGGTGCTTCCGACCGATGACCGTACCGCTCCGGAGTGTCGCGGCAAAAGCCGAGGGCCCATGCCCGGACAGGCATGGGCCCAGATGATCGGATCCGGTCAGACCCTGATCACACGGCGTACGAAGATCGGACCGGACCCTTGTCCGTGATCCGCCCCTCATGATCCGTTCCTCCCGACGACCGGACCGGGGTGCGGTCCGGCGCCGGTCTCAGACCGCGACCAGGTCGCAGACGAAGATCAGCGTCTCGCCGGGCCCGATGGCACCGCCGGCGCCACGGTCGCCGTACGCGAGGTGCGCCGGGATGACCAGCTGGCGGCGACCGCCGACCTTCATGCCCTGCACGCCCTTGTCCCAGCCACTGATGACCTGGCCGACGCCGAGCTTGAACTCCAGCGGGGTGCCGCGGTTCCAGGAGGCGTCGAACTCCTCACCGGTGGAGAAGGCCACGCCCACGTAGTGGACCTTGACACGGTCGCCGGCCTTGGCGACGGCGCCGTCGCCCTCCCAGATGTCCTTGATCTCGAGGTCCGCCGGGGGCTCGCCGCCCGGGAAGTCGATCTCGGGCTTCTCGATGCTCACGTCTTTGCTCCTGCTTGTGTACGTATGGGCAACACTGACAGTCTTACATCACCGACGGCCTTACATCTTCGCCAGGATGTCGACGGAGAAGACGAGCGTGGAGTCCTTCTTGATACCGCTGCCGGCCGGCGGGTTGTCGGCGTAGCCCAGCTTCGGCGGGATCACGATGAGGACACGGCTGCCCACCTTCTTGCCGGTCAGCCCCTGCGCCCAGCCCTTCACGACCTGCTGCAGCGAGAACGACGTCAGCTGGCCGCGCTGGTACGTCGAGTCGAACTCCTTGCCGCTGTCCCAGAGCACACCCTCGTACTGCACCAGGACAGCGCTGTCGGCCTTGACCACGTCACCGTCGCCCTCGATCACGTAGTTCGCCACGAGCGCCGTGGGAGGTTTCGACTTCGGCACCGTGATCTTGGGGGCGGCGCCGTCCGTATTGGTCCCGACCTTCGGCAGCGCCGCGTCGCTCTGCGCGACGTTCTTGCCCTTGGCGGAGCTCTTCGAGTTGAACGTGTTCTCGATGTCGACGACGAACACCAGCGTGTCGGTGCCCTTGATACCCGCCTTCGCGTTGCCCTGAGTGCCGTAGCCCCAGGTCGGGGGCACGGACATCTCGACGCGGCTGCCGGCCTTCTTGCCCACCAGGCCATAACGCCAGCCGTCGATGATGCCGCCCTGCGCGAGCTGGATGACCAGCGGCGTCTTGCGGTCGTAGGAGTTGTCGAAGACCTTCGCCGTGGCCCAGATCTGACCCAGGTAGTTGGCCTGGATGTAGTCGTTCTCCGCGACCGTCTGGCCGCCGCCCGCGATGACCGTCCGGACCGCGAGGTCCTTCGACGGCTCCCCGGTGCCCTTGGCGACGGTCGGCTTCTCACCGAACTTCGTACCCGCGGTGATCGCCGGCAGCGGACCGTCGACGATCTTCGGCGGGGGCGGCGCGGAGGCCGCGGCCGAGGCCGAAGGCGACGGGCTGCTGCTGGACTTGGCCGTGTCTGACTTGCCGTCGTCACCGCATCCGGCGAGTGTGACCAGTCCAGCGGGTACGGAGAGAAGAAGTGAGCGTCGGCGCACGGTGGAGGCCTCGTATCGGTCGATCTTGGTTGATGGCGTGCGCGCAACTCTACGACGTGAGAAGGGCGCCGTACGGAAAACGTACGGCGCCCCGCGTTGCGTTCCGCTTCACCCGCGGAACTACCGGCTCACATTCCGGCGATGAGCTTCTCCACCCGGTCGTCCACCGAACGGAACGGGTCCTTGCACAACACCGTGCGCTGCGCCTGGTCGTTCAGCTTCAGGTGCACCCAGTCGACGGTGAAGTCCCGGCGCTGCTCCTGAGCACGCCGGATGAAGTCGCCGCGCAGCCGCGCCCGAGTGGTCTGCGGCGGCACGGACTTGCCCTCGAAGATCTTCAAGTCGTTACAGATCCGCGCGGCTTGTCCCTTCCTCTCCAGCAGGTAGTAGAGGCCACGACGACGGTGGATGTCGTGGTAGGCGAGGTCTATCTGCGCGACCCGGGGGTGCGACATGGTCATGTTGTGCTTGGCCCGGTACCGCTCGATGAGCTGGTACTTCATGACCCAGTCGATCTCGGTGCCGATCCGGTCGAGGTCCTCGGCCTCGATCGAGTCGAGCACCCGGCCCCACAGTTCGAGCACCTGGTCGACGGTTCCGGTCCGGATGCCGCGGCGCTCGACGAAGTCCACGGCCTTCTCGTAGTACTCGCGCTGCACCTCCAGCGCGGAGGCCTCACGGCCACTGGCCAGGCGCACCTTGCGGCGGCCCGTGATGTCGTGGCTGACCTCGCGGATCGCCCGGATGGGGTTCTCCAGCGTGAGGTCGCGCATGACGGTGCCCGCCTCGATCATGCGCAGCACGAGGTCGGTGGCACCGACCTTGAGGAGCATGGTCGTCTCGGACATGTTCGAGTCGCCGACGATGACATGCAGCCGGCGATAGCGCTCGGCGTCCGCGTGCGGCTCGTCACGCGTGTTGATGATGGGCCGGGAGCGGGTCGTCGCGGAGCTGACGCCCTCCCAGATGTGCTCGGCTCGCTGGCTGACGCAGTACACGGCACCGCGCGGGGTCTGCAGCACCTTGCCGGCACCGCACAGCAGCTGCCTCGTGACGAGGAACGGAATGAGGATGTCCGCGAGCCGGGAGAACTCCCCGTGCCGGGCCACCAGATAGTTCTCGTGGCATCCGTAGGAGTTGCCTGCCGAGTCGGTGTTGTTCTTGAACAGATAGACGTCGCCCGCGATTCCTTCCTCGTGCAGGCGTCGTTCGGCGTCCACCAGGAGTCCTTCGAGAATGCGCTCGCCGGCCTTGTCGTGGGTGACGAGCTCCGTCACGTTGTCACATTCGGGTGTCGCGTATTCCGGATGTGATCCCACGTCGAGATAAAGGCGGGCACCGTTCCGCAGAAAGACATTGCTGCTGCGGCCCCATGACACGACACGGCGGAAGAGGTACCGCGCCACCTCGTCGGGAGACAGGCGGCGCTGTCCCCTGAACGTACACGTGACGCCGTACTCGTTCTCCAGCCCGAAAATGCGGCGGTCCATGACTGAACATTACGCCCGATCCCCTGAGCTGAAACGGGGTTCGACGGCTCGGTTTGGATCATTTTCCGATGAGACCGCAACGACCGCACCCCTCCCGGTAGCTGCGAGGACCCGGCCCGTGGCCAGCAGAACCACCAGCGCGGCGGCGCCCGCGACCCCCGGAACGGCGAAGCCCCGCGCCGCCCCGCCCCCCTCGACGACCGGCCCCGCGAGGCCCGTTCCGACCGACGCGCCGACGGTGAACGTCGTCACAAGCCAGGAAAAAGCCTCGGTGACGGTTCCGGCCGGAGCGTGCCGGTCCACCAGCACGAAGGCGCAGGCGATGCAGGGCGCGAGGAACACCCCGGCGAGCGCGGCCAGAGCGGTCATGGCGACCGGACCTGGCACCAGCGTCAGCGGGACGTAACACACCGCCAGAAGGGCGACGAGCACCCGCAGTCGCCGCTCAGGCGCCCCGCCCCACCGACGCGCGCCGTACACCACCCCGCCGAACAGCGCGCCGAGACCGATGCCCGCCATCAGCCAGCCGTACACCGCGTCCCCGCCGTGCGCGTCGGCGTACGACACCGCGGCGACCGTGATCGAGCCGAGCGCGATCCCGACGAACAGGAAGGCCCCGAGCAGGGCCAGCAGCCCGGGTGAACGCAGGGCTCCGAGCCAGTGCGCCTCGCGCGGGGCCGAACGCCACGCCCGCGAGGGCGGCGACAGGACCACGGAGAGGGCGCCCAGGACACCGATGACGCTCAGGATCAGCAGCGCCGCCCGCGCGGACCAGAGCGAGACGCACAACGTCACGAACAACGGCCCGACGGTGAACATGACCTCCTGCGCCACGGCGTCCATCGCGTACGCCGTGTGCACCTGCTCCTCCCTGCGCAGCACGGAGGGCCACAGCGCCCGCAGGCCGCCCTCCAGGGGAGGCGTGAAGAGCCCGGCCACGGCCATCGCGGCACAGGCCAGGCCCGGCCGGCCCGTCCCGACGAAGGCGAAGACGCACATCCCCAGGGCCGAGACGACCGCCGCGGGAAGCTGCACCCGCGGTTGCCCGAAGAGATCCACGAGGCGGCCGAGCAGCGGCTGCCCCACCGCGTTGGCCACCCCGTACACGGCGGCGAGCGCGCCCGCGAGGCTGTACGTGCCGCCCTCGGCCCGCACGAACAGCACGACGGCGATGGCCGCCGTGGCGTTCGGCAGCCGCCCCACCAGTGTGCCGACGAGCAGCCGGGCGGCGTGCCTCGCCCGGAGGATCTCCAGGTATCCCGCGGCCATGTCGTGCCCTTCTTGTAGCGCGCGACGTTCAAGTGTTACGTATAACGTCTCCATCCATACGTACCATGTGCGCTGTCCGCGAGTCCAGACGAAGGAGCAGGCCGACGGTGGCAAGAGGTAGTACGCGCCCCACCAGCCGGGACGTCGCCGAGGCCGCCGGGGTGTCCCAGGCCGCCGTCTCCCTGGTCCTGGGCGACAAATGGCGCGGCCGGGTCTCCGCGGCCACGGCGGAACGCGTCCGCGACGCGGCCCAGGAGCTCGGCTACCGCCCGAACCTCGCCGCCCGCAACCTCCGCCTCGGCCGCACCCGCACCGTCCTCCTCGTGGTTCCCGCGCTCACCACGGAGTTCTTCGCCGGCGTCTACACCGGCGCGGCCCGCGTCGCCGCCCAGCACGGCTTCGGCGTGGTCCTCTACCCCTCCCCCGAGGGCATCGGCCCCGCCCGCGACCCCTTCGGCTCCGCCCAGGCCGCCCTCGACGGCGTGATCGCCTCCTCCATGGCCGCCGACGCCCTCACCGCGATCCGCGGCGACCAGCTCCCCCTCGTCATGCTCGACAGCGACCCGGCCGGCAGCCAGGGCGCCGCGACCGTCAACCTCGACATCGCCGACGGCGTACGCCAGGTCACCGGCCACCTCCTCGAACTGGGCCACCGCCGCTTCCTGCACCTCGCCGCCGACATCCCGTCCTGGACCTTCGAGGTCCGCGCCCGGGAGGTGGCCTCCTGCCTCGTCGAGGTCCCCGGAACCAGCCTGCGGGTCGCCCGGGCGCCCATCTCCTTCGAGGACGCCCTGGCCGCGGCCCAGACGGCCCTCTCCGCCCCGGGACCCCGCCCCACGGCGGTGATCTGCGACGACGACAAACTGGCCGCCGGCGCCTACAAGGCAGCCCGCCGCCTCGGCCTGCGCATCCCCGACGACATCTCCATCACCGGCCTGGACGACCTCGCCCTGGCCCGCGCCCTCGACCCGGAACTCACGACGGTCCACCTCGACGCCGAACGCTTCGGCGAGCAGGGCATGAAGGCCCTCCTGGCCGTCCTGGACGGCCGCACACCGCCCCAGGAGGACATCCCTGTCGAACTGGTCGTACGGGGCTCCACGGCCCCTCCAGGCGCGTAGACGCCACCCCTTACGCCCCCGGCCCACCGGACCCGGGGGCGTAAGGCCGAAGCCCGCGTACGGAAGGGGCCGCGCCGGCGTGCACCGGGGCGGCCCCTTCCGTACGAGCACCCAAGCACGGGGGCTCAGGTCGAACCACGACCTCTACTTCTCGTCGTCGGCGTCCTCGGCCTCCGTGGCGGTCTCCGCTCCACCGGCCTCCAGCAGCCGGGACAGCTGGCGGCCGACGATCCGCTTGAACTTCCGCTTCTGCGGGCGCGTCCGGTCCAGCACCGCGACCTCCAGCCGCTCAGCCGGAATCTCCCGCTCGCCACCGTTCGGCTCCCGGGACAACGACTGAACGGCCAGCTTCAGGGCCGCCGCCAGCGACATCCCGTCCCTGTGCTGCGTGTCCAGATAGGTACTGATCTGCTCGGCATTGCCGCCCACGGCGACCGAACCGTGCTCGTCCACGATCGAACCGTCGTGCGGCAGCCGGTAGATCTGGTCACCGTCGGGCGTGTCGCCGACCTCGGCGACCACCAGCTCCACCTCGTACGGCTTCTCCGCCGCGGACGAGAAGATCGTGCCCAGCGTCTGGGCGTACACGTTGGCGAGACCACGGGCCGTCACGTCGTCCCGGTCGTACGTGTAGCCACGCAGGTCGGCGTAACGCACACCACCGATCCGCAGGTTCTCGTACTCGTTGTACTTGCCGGCGGCCGCGAAGCCGATCCGGTCGTAGATCTCGCTGAACTTGTGCAGCGCGCGGGACGGGTTCTCGCCGACGAACACGATGCCGTCGGCGTACTGCAGCACGACCAGGCTGCGACCACGGGCGATGCCCTTGCGGGCATACTCCGCCCGGTCGGCCATCGCCTGCTGGGGTGAGACATAGAACGGAGTCGACACCGGCTATCCGTCCCTTTCTGTCGAAGTCACTGGATCACCTGGGAAAAGAGGACCGGTCTCAGAGCAGCGCGGCACGCGGGCCGTCGGGCTGCTCGAGTCGCCGCTCCAGGATCGCGCGGGCGATCTCGGAGGACTCCTCGTCGGTGAGCCGGCGGAAGCCGCTCTCGGTGATCACGGTGACGATCGGGTAGATCCGGCGCGCGACATCGGGACCACCGGTCGCCGAGTCGTCGTCGGCCGCGTCGTACAGGGCCTGGACGACCAGCGTCGTGGCCTGGCTCTCCGTCAGGTCCTTGGCGTAGAGCTTCTTCATGGCACCGCGCGCGAAGATCGAGCCGGAGCCCGTGGCCGCGTAGCCGTGCTCCTCGGAGCGGCCGCCGGTGACGTCGTAGGAGAAGATGCGGCCCCGGTCGCGGTCCACGTCGAAGCCCGCGAAGAGGGGGACCACGGCGAGGCCCTGCATGGCCATGCCGAGGTTGGAACGGATCATCGTGGACAGGCGGTTCGCCTTGCCCTCCAGGGAGAGCGTGGCGCCCTCCACCTTCTCGAAGTGCTCCAGCTCCAGCTGGAACAGCTTCACCATCTCGACGGCGAGGCCGGCCGTACCGGCGATGCCCACCGCCGAGTACTCGTCGGCCGGGAACACCTTCTCGATGTCACGCTGGGCGATGACGTTCCCCATCGTGGCCCGCCGGTCACCGGCGAGGACGACTCCGCCGGCGAAGGTGACGGCGACGATGGTCGTGCCGTGCGGGGCCTCGATCACACCCTGGACGGGCGGCAGTTGCCGCTTGCCGGGGAGCATCTCCGGCTGGTGGTCGGACAGGAAGTCCATGAAGGACGACGACCCGGGCGTCAGGAAGGCAGCCGGTAGACGCCCGGTGCTACGAGTGTTGGCTTCCACGGGGATCCTTCCAAGTAGGCGGCAGCCCGACGAACTGCGTCGGGATCATCTCCCAACTTGCCGATGGCCGAATTGCAGTTGAAGCACAGTACGCCACGGACACTACCCGTCTTGTGGCAGTGATCCACATGAATGGCGGGAGCTTTCAAGCAGATCACGCAGAGCCCCTTTTGAGAGGCGACCATCTCGTCGCGCCGGGCCTCGGTGAGGCCGTAGCTGCGCTTCAGATGTCCCGCGCGGCCATCGGCGGCTCGGCACACCTTGCAGCGCTTCGACAGCCCGTCCGAAGCCGTTGCATGGCGATGCCACTCACTCCACGGCTTGACCTCACCGCGTTTGACGCAGAGCTTGTGCCCCTCGGGCACCTCCATCTGCGGGCGCACTTTGCGCCCGAGACTCAGCTGACGCTTCCGGTCACACTCAGACGCGCAATCTCGACAGCGGTGCTGCAGACCGTCCAGATTGGACCGCTTCCGAGCGAAGTCTGCGTGCGGCTTGGTTTCACCGCACCGCACGCAGCGCTTCACGCCTTCTTCGTTCCCCAACACCGAAGCCCCCGCTACCTCGGATTCGAAGGCTACTCGCCGCCCTTCTGAACGAAGCTACGGACGAAGTCCTCGGCATTTTCCTCGAGTACATCGTCAATTTCGTCAAGAACCGAGTCGACGTCGTCGCTCAGCTTCTCCTGGCGTTCCTTGAGGTCGTCGGTCGTCTTCGCGTCCTGCGACTGTTCCTCGACCTCCTCGGTGGAACGCGTCGCCTTCTGCTGTCCGCCGCCGGTGTCCTTGGTCGCCATAACCCTCACCCCGCTCGGTTCGACGTTCTTGATCAGACCCTACAAGCAGGGTCCGACATCGGCCCCGCAGTTGCCACAACGTACGGGGACCACCTCGATGATTCCCGTAACGCCGGTATTCCACCCCGTCCGGCCGGTGCCGTCCGGGCGGAAGCTCAGTTGCCCGACAGGACCCTGACCAGGTCCTCGGCCGTACGGCAGCGGTCCAGGAGCTCCTTGACGTGATTACGCGTTCCGCGAAGCGGCTCCAGGGTTGGGACGCGCTGGAGCGAGTCCCGGCCCGGCAGATCGAAGATCACCGAGTCCCAGGAGGCCGCCGCCACGTCGTCCGCGTACTGTTCCAGGCAGCGTCCGCGGAAGTAGGCGCGGGTGTCCTCGGGCGGCGTCGTGCGGGCCCGCTCGACCTCGCTCTCGTCCAGCAGGCGCTTGATCTTGCCCCGGGCCGCGAGACGGTTGTAGAGGCCCTTCTCGGCGCGCACGTCGGCGTACTGGAGGTCGACGAGGTGCAGCCGGGCGGCGTCCCAGTCGAGGCCGTCACGGCGCCGGTAGCCCTCCATCAGCTCCCGCTTGGCGACCCAGTCGAGCTCCCCGGAGAGGCTCATCGGGTCGTTCTCCAGGCGGTTCAGGGTGTCCTCCCAGCGCAGCAGGACGTCCTTGGTCTGCTCGTCGGCGTCCGCCCCGAAGCGCTCCTCGACGTACTTGCGGGACAGCTCGAAGTACTCCATCTGGAGCTGGACCGCGGTGAGCGTGCGTCCGCTGCGGAGTGTGACCAGTCGCTTGAGGGTCGGGTCGTGGGAGACCTGGTGGAGGGTGCGTACGGGCTGGTCGACGGCCAGGTCGACGGCGATGAAGCCGTCCTCGATCATGGAGAGGACCAGCGCCGTCGTGCCGAGCTTGAGATAGGTCGAGATCTCGGAGAGGTTCGCGTCCCCGATGATCACGTGCAGCCGGCGGTACTTCTCGGCGTCGGCGTGCGGCTCGTCACGGGTGTTGATGATGGGGCGCTTGAGTGTGGTCTCCAGGCCCACCTCGACCTCGAAGTAGTCGGCGCGCTGGCTGAGCTGGAAGCCGTGCTCGTGTCCGTCCTGGCCGATACCGACGCGGCCCGCTCCGGTGACGACCTGGCGTGAGACGAAGAACGGTGTCAGGTGCCGCACGATGTCCGAGAAGGGGGTCTCCCGCTTCATCAGATAGTTCTCGTGCGTGCCGTACGAGGCGCCCTTGTTGTCGGTGTTGTTCTTGTAGAGGTGGATCGGCTGGGCGCCCGGGAGCTGGGCCGCTCGCTCGGCGGCCTCCGCCATGATGCGTTCGCCGGCCTTGTCCCACAGGACGGCGTCCCGCGGGTTGGTGACTTCGGGGGAGCTGTATTCCGGGTGTGCGTGGTCGACGTACAGCCGTGCCCCGTTGGTGAGGATGACATTGGCCAGGCCGATGTCCTCGTCGGTGAGCTGGCTGGAGTCGGCGGTCTCCCGGGCGAGGTCGAAGCCTCGCGCGTCCCGCAGCGGGTTCTCCTCCTCGAAGTCCCAGCGGGCGCGGCGCGCCCGGTGCATCGCCGCCGCGTAGGCGTTGACGATCTGGGACGAGGTGAGCATGGCATTGGCGTTGGGGTGACCGGGGACGGAGATCCCGTACTCCGTCTCGATGCCCATTACTCGCCGTACGGTCATGCGGCCCTCCTTGCCCGGCGGCGCCCTCGGTCGGGGGCGCTGCTCAAGTACCGCTGGCGCTCCGGTGCGTGTGCGGTGCCCGTCCCCGCACTGCGCGACTCGGCGGTACGAAAGAGCCTAGAGCGCCTTTGCACTGGTGGGGAGATCATTTGCGTCATTGCTGTCGTCCAGCCCTGTCCTGAAAAGCAGTCGGCTGCGGGTACCCGTGAAGGGGACCCGCAGCCGCCCTGTCTTTTACAGGTACTGACCGGTGTTGGCCACCGTGTCGATGGAGCGTCCGGTGTCCGCGCCCTGCTTTCCGGTGATGAGCGTACGGATATAGACGATCCGTTCACCCTTCTTTCCGGAGATCCTGGCCCAGTCGTCCGGGTTGGTTGTGTTCGGCAGGTCCTCGTTCTCCTTGAACTCGTCCACGCATGCCTGGAGGAGGTGGGAGACCCGGAGGCCCTTCTGACTGTGCTCCAGGAAGTCCTTGATGGCCATCTTCTTGGCGCGGCCCACGATGTTCTCGATCATGGCGCCGGAATTGAAGTCCTTGAAGTAAAGGACTTCCTTGTCACCGTTGGCGTAGGTGACCTCCAGGAAGCGGTTCTCCTCGGATTCGGCGTACATCTGCTCCACGGCTGTCTGGATCATGCCGTGGACGGTGGCCGCCCTGTCGCCGCCGTGCTCTCCCACGTCCTCCGGGTGCAGCGGGAGACGCTCGGTGAGGTACTTCTGGAAGATGTCCTTCGCCGCTTCGGCGTCGGGGCGCTCGATCTTGATCTTCACGTCGAGCCGTCCGGGCCGCAGGATGGCGGGGTCGATCATGTCCTCGCGGTTCGAGGCGCCGATCACCACCACGTTCTGCAGGCCCTCCACGCCGTCGATCTCGGCGAGCAGCTGCGGGACGATGGTGTTCTCCACGTCCGAGCTGACGCCCGATCCACGGGTGCGGAAGAGGGACTCCATCTCGTCGAAGAAGACGATGACGGGGGTGCCCTCGCTAGCCTTCTCCCGTGCGCGCTGGAAGATGAGCCGGATCTGCCGCTCGGTCTCACCGACGTACTTGTTCAGGAGCTCGGGGCCCTTGATGTTGAGGAAGAAGCTCTTGCCGGTGGCCTGTCCGGTCACTTCGGCGACCTTCTTGGCCAGCGAGTTGGCCACGGCCTTGGCGATGAGCGTCTTTCCGCATCCGGGGGGCCCGTACAGCAGGACACCCTTGGGCGGCCGCAGTTCGTGCTCCTTGAAGAGGTCGGGGTAGAGGTACGGGAGCTCGACCGCGTCGCGGATCATCTCGATCTGGCCGCCCAGACCGCCGATCTGCTCGTAGCCGATGTCCGGGACCTCTTCGAGGACGAGTTCCTCGACCTCGCTCTTCGGAACGATCTCGTAGACATAGCCGGAACGGGGTTCGAGGAGCAGGGCGTCCCCGGGACGGATATTGACGTCCAGGAGCGGCTCTGCGAGCCGTACCACCCGTTCCTCGTCGGTGTGCCCCTGCACGAGGGCGCGCTCGCCGTCCTCCAGGATCTCCTTGAGGGTGACGATCTCGCCCAAGCTCTCGTACTCCATGGCCTCGACCACGTTGAGAGCTTCGTTGAGCATCACTTCCTGGCCGCGCCTGAGCTCGTCGAGCTCCACGCTGGGGCTGACGTTCACCCGGAGCTTGCGGCCCCCGGTGAAGATGTCCGCCGTGCCGTCCTCGTTCGCCGTGAGGAAGACACCGAAGCCGGCCGGCGGCTGTGCGAGCCGGTCGACTTCTTCCTTGAGGGCCACGATCTGGTCGCGGGCCTCACGGAGTGTGTTGGCGAGCCGCTCGTTCTGTGCGGACACGCCTGCCAGGTTCGTCTGCAACTCGACGATCCGCTCTTCGAGAATCCTCGTGTGCCGCGGAGAGTCGGCGAGCTTGCGTCGCAGGACGGCGATCTCCTGCTCAAGGTAGGCAATCTGCCCGGCGGGGTCATCGGACCCTCGTCCCGGGCGGATGCCGCGGTTCATGTCGTCGTCGTGGGCTGCCACGGTCCTCACCTCCTCCAAGGGGAGCTGGACGCTTCCAGACCCTACCTGGGTGGGTGTCGATTGAAACCCCTAGATCACAAAGACTGTCGGGGTGTGTCCGATCTTCACCCTTGCGCTCTCCCTCACGCCAGGGGAATACCCACCGAACATGATTGGGAAGCGGGCGGAGGTAGGGTCGAAGTGTTCAACACCCGTCAGAGCTGGCCCGATTCCCCAGTCTTCGGTCCGCTCGACGCAGAAAAAGGCAGGAGAAATGACCGTGCAGCAGGAGGCCGGAGTCGACGGCGAGGCGCTTGAGGTCTGGATCGACCAGGATCTCTGTACCGGCGACGGGATCTGCGTCCAGTACGCGCCCGAGGTCTTTGAGCTGGACATTGACGGCCTGGCCTATGTGAAGAGCCCCGACGACGAGCTCCTACAAACCGTGGGCGCCACAACGCCCGTACCGCTGCCGCTTCTGCGCGATGTGACGGACTCGGCGAAGGAGTGTCCGGGGGACTGCATCCACGTCCGTCGCGTTTCGGACAAGGTCGAGGTCTTCGGCCCCGACGCGGAGTGACCTTCCGGGCACTCCGCGTCACCCGATGCCTGGTTCCTCACACCCTCCGCGCCGCGGAGGGTGTTTTCTTTTGTCGGGGTCTCGCGCCGGGGGCGCGCTCACACACTCCGTGCTTCGGACGGTGTCGAGCGGATGAACGCGCCGTTCTTCCACTGCCACTTGGCGTTGTCCTTCAGGTCCGGGCAGCAACTGGGTACGTCGGCCGAGGAGTAGCCGAGGAGAGTGGCGGTGACGGCTCCGTCGCGCACCGCGAAGTCCGTGACGCTCAGCCGGTCCTTGGGATCGACCAGGGTCGCCACGACCCGGGGCTGCTTGGCTCCCTCGGCCTGGGTGAGGACGTAGACGCCGTTGGGCGGGGTGCCCGAGCCGGCGTCGCAGCGGACGACGGCCACGGTCTCCGGGCGGCCGTCGCCGTCCAGGTCTCCGGAGGCTTTCTTCTGCACGAGCACCTTGGTGGGTCCGCAGGTGATCGGGAAGTCCACGCCGGTCGGGTCGGGGGCGGCCACCGGGGCCGTCGCCGGTTTCTGGCCGGCACCGGGCTGGGCCGCCCTCGCCGGATCGGGGTGAAGGACGGACGACAGCGCCACGACTCCGGCGATGGCGGTGGCCGTGGCGACCCACTGGATGGGGCTGGTCTGCGTGTGCGCCAGTTCCGGGACAACGGATTGCTGCACTAGGAGTGTCTCCCGCGAGGGCTGTGCCGGTGGGGGTGGGGGTGACCCGCATGGTGCCACACGTCACAGCCTGGTGGAACGGCGGGGTCCGGACTCGTGAAGAGTGCCGGCGGAGTTTCCGGCACGATCCTGGCACGGCCCCGTCCGGGCCGCCGGGAGGGCCGCCGGGAGGGCCGCCGGGAGCCGGTCCTGGAGGACGCGGAGCCCGGCTCCCGGCGGCCTATCCGCAGTCCGCCTTCCGTACCCGCCTCCGGGCTGGCTGCTGGGCTGCCGGGTGGCAGTCCTGGAGGACGCGCAGCGCCCTGCTTCTCGGTCCGTTCGCAGACCGCCTTCCGTACCCGCTTTCCGGCGTGCTGCTGGGCTGCCTGGGGCAGTCCTAGGGGACACGGAGTCCGGCTCCACGGTCCGTCACAGGCCGCCCCCGGCGGGCTGCTGGACCACCGGGAAGGCTGCCGGGTGGCAGCCCTGCCCTGGGGGACGGTGGGCGCCCGGCTCCCCGGTCGGCCCGCAGACCATCTTCCGTACCCGCTTCCCGGCGGGCTGCCGGGTCGCGGGGAGCGCTGCCGGGGGCAGTCCTGGAGGACGCGGCGCCCTGCTCCTCAGTCGGCCCGCAGGCCGCCTTCCGTACCTCTTCCCGGTGGGCCGGGCGGACCTGCTGCCGGGCTCGGGGCGGACTCTTCGGGGGCTTCCGTGCGGTCCACCGGCGCACTCGGCAGGCGCGTCGGTGGAGGTTCGCGGCAGACCCTGCGACTGCCTTCCGCGCGACCTGTCCGGGCGCACGCCAGGCGTGCGAGCGGGACTGCCGACAGTCCCGTCGACCGACGTCCGGGCCACCTGCCGGCGGCACTCGGCGGACCCGGACCCTCCTCCTGGCGGACCCGTACCGGAAGTGTTCCCTGCGGCCTCTCGGCCTGCACGGCGGGCGCGCGCCGGGCGGGCTCCCGGCAAACCCTCCGGCTCCCTGCCTGTCACCCTTCGGGCCGCCTGCCGGCGCGCACTGGGGATCGCGCGAAGACTTTCGGATGACCCGTCAGGAGCCTTGCGAGCGGCCTGCCGACGGACTCGGCGGGGCTGCCGGCCGGAGCCGCGGCAGGCCGGGCAGGTTCGTCCACCGGTTCTGATGATGCGTCAACGGAGAAGCACTGTGGCCGAGTTCCCGGGACGTTCGGGGAACTCGGCCACAGTCGTGGTGCGTTGGGTACGTCAGCGGGCGGTGCCGCCGTCGGCGTTCGGGCCGGAGTAGTCCTCGCCGTACGAGCCCTTGGAGGGGCGGCGGCGGCGCATGGGCGGCTCGACACCGTCCGCGAGGCGGCGGGCGGTGAGCAGGAAGCCGGTGTGGCCGATCATCCGGTGGTCCGGGCGGACGGCCAGGCCCTCGATGTGCCAGTTGCGGATCATCGATTCCCAGGCGGTGGGCTCGTTGAAGCAGCCGATCTCGCGGATCGACTCGACGGTCCGCGCGAGCTGGGTGGTGGTCGCCACGTAGCAGCAGAGGATGCCGCCGGGGACCAGCGCCTTGGAGACGGCCTCCAGGCACTCCCAGGGAGCGAGCATGTCGAGGATGACGCGGTCGACGTCGGCGTCGTTCAGGTTGTCCTGGAGGTCGCCGACGGTGAGCTGCCAGGCGGGGTGCGGTCCGCCGAAGTAGCGCTCCACGTTCTGCTGGGCGATCTCGGCGAAGTCCTCGCGGCGCTCGTAGGAGTGCAGCATGCCCTGGTCGCCGATGGCGCGCAGCAGGAAGCTGCTGAGCGAGCCGGAGCCGACTCCCGCTTCCACGACGCGGGCGCCGGGGAAGATGTCGGCGAAGGCCAGGATCTGCCCCGCGTCCTTGGGGTAGACCACGGCGGCGCCGCGGGGCATGGACAGGACGTAGTCGGGGAGCAGGGGGCGCAGCGCGAGATAGGCGACGTTCCCCGTGGTGCGGACAACGCTGCCCTCGGGAGCACCGATCAGCTCGTCGTGGGGGAAGGAACCCTTGTGGGTGTGAAAGTTCTTCCCGGCCTCGAGCGTGAACGTGTAGTGGCGGCCCTTGGGGTCGGTCAGCTGAACCTGGTCCCCGACCTTGAAGGGCCCGCGCCTGCGGGCGGCACCGGTCGGTTCGGACATGTGAACAGCCTACCGGTCCCGGGCAGGGCCGCCGACCACGGTCAGGAGGGCCGGGCCATGGCCTTCACGAAGGCGCGCTCCACGTCCGCGGCGGACAGGACGCCGTAGATCTCGCCGGAGTCCTCCACCACCAGGTACTCGGTGGCGGGGCTGGCGCGCAGGGCGTCGAGGAGGTCCTCGCCGGCGAGTTCGGCGGAGACCCGCATGCCGTCGGTGAGGTCCTGGGCGAGGCCGCTGACGGCGACCCAGGGGCGGCGGTGCTCGGGTACGCCGACGATGGCGGCCTCGCGGACGAGGGAGAGTGGTTCGCCGTCGGCGTCGACGACGACCAGTGCGCGGGCGCCGACGTCGTTGGCGCGGCGCAGGGCTTCGGAGAGCGGGGTGCTGGTCTCGACGGGGACCGCGCGCCGGGTGAGTGAGCGGGCGCGCAGTTCCGGGAGGTGTTCGCGCAGCCGGGCCATGCGGAGGCTGTTGCCGGCGCCGGTCCAGATGATGGCCGCGAGGATGGCGGCGAGGAGGGCGTCGGTGATGGTGTCCATGCCGCCGACGTTGTCGGGGGCGGCGCCGAGTGCCTGGGACTGGGTGAGCAGGGGGAGCCCGATCAGTACGCAGACGGCGAGGGCGCGGCCGACCCAGGCGGCGGCGACGGTGCCGCTCATCGCCCGGCCGGTGATCTTCCAGACGACGGCTCGGAGCATCCGGCCGCCGTCGAGGGGCAGGCCGGGCAGCAGGTTGAAGGCGGCGACGATGAGGTTGGAGACCATCAGGCCGGCGAGGAGGACGCCGGGGACGGTGCCGGGTTCGACGGGCAGCATGGCGAGGTAGAAGAGGCCGGACAGGACGAGGGAGAGCAGCGGGCCGACGAAGGCGAGGACGAACTCCCGGCCGGGGGTCTCGGCCTCCTTCTCGATCTCCGAGACGCCGCCGAAGAACTGGAGCTGGATCCGGCGGACCGGCAGTTTGAAGCGCAGGGCCGCGACGGTGTGGGCGAGTTCGTGGACGAGTACGGAGGCGTAGAAGGCGACGGCGAAGAAGAGGGAGACCAGGTAGCGGGCGGCGCCGAGTTCGGGCAGGACGCGGTCGAGCTGGTCGCCGAACACCCAGGTGATGAGGGCGGCGACGAGGAACCAGCTGGGCGCGACGTACACGGGCACGCCGAACGGCCGGCCCATGAGCAGTCCGCCGCCGGGTTCCTTGGCGCGGCGCGGCGGCCGTCCCTTGGCGGTGCCCGTGCGGGCGCGGGTCCGGTGGGCGCCGTGGAGTTCGTCGTGGTCGGTGAGGGACGGCTCCTCGCCGTGGGTCTCGGCCCGGCTGTCGGACGGCTCGGCGGGCCCGCCGTGGGCTGCGGTCTCCTCGGTGTGATCGGCTGTGCGATCGGTGGCGTGACCCGTGGTGTGATCGGTGCGCTCGGTGGAGGCGGGGGCCTTCGTCAGCGGGTCGCGGGAGGTTCCGGTGCGGGTCACGGACTGCGGAGCGGGCGTGGGGTGCGTCTCGGAACCGGTCAGGTCCTGAGGCGTGGTGGCGTCGTGGGGCCCGGACGCCGCGTGGGAATCGGCCTCGGCGTCCGCGTGTGCGTCCGGCTCAGTGTCTGTGCGGTGATCCGCCTCGGGGCGGGCGGGGGTCCGTGCCTCGGTCCGGGTGCCGGTGTCCCCGTCGGGGTCCGTCTCGGTCCGGGAGTCGTGTTCGGGGGCCGTGGGCGCCGGCCCGGTGGTGGTCTCGGGCCCGGCCGGTTCGGGGCGTGCGCCGGAGGCCGGACCCGCGGAGGCCGGGGGCCTCTCGTGGTGCTCGGTCGCCTCGCCCGTACCGGACCGCGGCTGCCCGCTCCCGCCGCTCTCGTCCACGATGTCCCCTCGTTCGAAGCGTCCCCCGCCCCCGGTTCATGCGGAGCAGGAGGGTCTGGGGTCGATGGTATGCGGCCATCGCGGCGCGTTCCGCCCCGGCACCCCCCTGTTTTCCGTGCCGTCGCCCCGCCGGGACCGGTTCACTGTCGGTGGTGGGCCGTAAGGTCTGTTGTCATGGAAACCAGCACCGAGGGCGCCGTACCCGAAGAAGTGGCCGTGGCCGCCGGAGCCGGCGCGGCCGCCGCCGACGGACCGGCCCCCGCGGTGGCGCGCGCGCCCGCCTCGCTGTCGCCCTCGCGTGCCAGTGACTTCATGCAGTGTCCTTTGCTGTACCGGTTCCGGGTGATCGACAAGCTGCCCGAGAAGCCGAGTGAGGCGGCGACCAGAGGGACGCTGGTGCACGCGGTTCTCGAGCGGCTCTTCGACGCCCCGGCCGTGGACCGGACCGCGCCGCGCGCCAAGTCGCTGATTCCCGCCCAGTGGGACCGGTTGCGGGAGACGAAGCCGGAGGTCGTGGAGCTGTTCGCCGACGACCCGGAGGGCGAGCGGCTCGCGCGCTGGCTTACCGAGGCGGAGCGGCTGGTGGAGCGCTGGTTCACGCTGGAGGACCCGACGCGGCTGGAGCCGGCCGAGCGGGAGCTGTTCGTCGAGGCGCGGCTGGATTCCGGGCTCACGCTGCGCGGCATCATCGACCGGGTCGACGTGGCCCCGTCGGGCGAGGTCCGGATCGTCGACTACAAGACGGGGAAGGCGCCCCGGCCCGAGTACGCCGAGGGTGCGCTGTTCCAGATGAAGTTCTACGCCCTGGTGGTGTGGCGGCTGAAGCGGGTGGTCCCGCGCCGTCTTCAGCTCGTCTATCTCGGCAGCGGTGACGTACTGACGTACGACCCGGAGATCGCGGACCTGGAGCGCGTGGAGCGCAAGCTGCTCGCTCTGTGGGAGGCGATCCGGGAGGCGACGGAGACGGGTGAGTGGCGGCCGCGCCCCACCAAACTGTGCGGCTGGTGCGACCACCAGGCCGTGTGTCCGGAATTCGGTGGTACTCCCCCGGCATATCCGCTCCCGGTCAGGGCGCCCGGGTCGGGCGCCTAGGAGCAGGGCAGAATGGGGCCGGACTAGCGAAGGAGACTTACGTGGCCATCCGCGTCCTACTGGTCGACGACCAGCCGCTGCTGCGCACCGGCTTCCGGATGATTCTGGAGGCGGAGCAGGATCTGGCGGTCGTCGGCGAGGCCGGTGACGGTCTCCAGGCACTCGATCAGGTTCGTGCGCTGCAGCCCGATGTGGTTCTGATGGACATCCGTATGCCGCGGATGGACGGTGTCGAGGCGACCCGGCAGATCACCGGCCCCGGCCGGGACGGTCCGGCGAAGGTCCTCGTCCTGACGACGTTCGACCTCGACGAGTACGTGGTGGAGGCGCTCCGCGCGGGCGCCAGTGGTTTCCTTCTCAAGGACGCGCCCGCCAATGAGCTGGTGCAGGCGATCCGGGTGGTCGCGGCGGGTGAGGCGATGCTCGCGCCGAGCATCACGCGCCGGCTGCTCGACAAGTACGCGGGTCATCTGCCGTCCGGCGACGATCCGGTTCCGGACACGTTGCACACGCTGACCGACCGTGAGGTCGAGGTGCTGAAGCTGGTGGCGCGCGGGTTGTCGAACGCGGAGATCGCGGCGGATCTGTTCGTGAGTGAGACGACGGTCAAGACGCATGTGGGGCATGTCCTGACGAAGCTGGGGCTGCGTGACCGGGTACAGGCCGCGGTGTACGCGTACGAGAGCGGGCTGGTGCGTCCCGGGGCGCAGTAAGCGGCGCCGGTTCTCGGGGCCGGTCCTGGACCGGTTCACTTCAGGCAGCGCGAAGGGCGCCCGTTCCGGTGAGGAACGGGCGCCCTTCGCGTACGGCGTCCACGAGCGGTGCTCGGTCAGCCCTTGTAGATCTCCCAGAAGCGGAACACGGTCGAGGCGTCGAGGCAGTTCTCGAGGCCGTAGACGCCGTCGCGCGCGACGGCGTACTGCTTGGCCTGCCAGATCGGCAGGACGGGCACGTCGGCTGCGACCAGGTCCTGGAGCTTGCCGTATGCGGCCTCGGTCGAGGCGCGGTCGCTCTGGGCGGCCGTCTTCGGGATGAGGGTGCCGGTGATCGTGCTGTTGGTGTAGTTGTTGCTCAGCACGTTGCCCTTGCCGAAGAACGGGGCCGTGAAGTTGTCCGGGTCCGGGTAGTCGGGCACCCAGCCCTTCACGTACACGCCGTACTTGCCGGCGGTGACGTCCTGCTCGTACTGGCCGTAGGCGACGGACTTCACGTTCGCGTCGAACAGTCCGCTGGCGTTGAGCTGCTTGGCGATCGCCTTGAACTCCTGGTCCGTGGCGGGACCGTAGCGCGACGGGGTCGACCAGAGGGTGAGCTTCACCTTGCCGGTGATGCCCTCGGCGCGCAGCGCGGCCGCGGCCTTGGACCGCGAGGGGTGGGCACCGTAGGTGTCGAAGAAGGACGTGCTGTGCCCGGTGACGCCGGAGGGGACGATCGAGTACAGCGGGGTCGCGGTGTCCTGGTAGACGTCGCCGACGAGGGCGTCGCGGTCCAGGAGGTAGGCGATGGCCTTGCGGACGCCGGGCTTGCCGGCCACCGGGTCGTCCATGTTGAAGACCATGTGCTGGACTTCGGCGCTGGTTCCCTCGACGACGTTGATGCCGCTGTTGCTCGCGGAGGCGTTCTGGATCTCCGCGATGTCGTCGGCGGCGAGGCCTCGGTAGGCGACGTCGATCTGCTTGTTCAGCAGGGAGTTCTTCAGGGCCGCCTGGTCGCCGTGGAAGAACTGCAGCGTGATGCCGGTGTTCTTGGCCTTGGCGGTGCCCTTGTAGCTCGGGTTGACCGAGAAGACGGCCTTGTCGTGGCTGAACGAGTCGAGCTTGTACGGGCCGGAACCGACGGCCTCGTTGTCCTTGCGGAGCGCGTTCGTGGCGTACTGCTGGTGGTCCACGATCGAGCCGGCGCCGGAGGCGATCTTGCTCGGGAAGGTGGCGTCGGCGTACTTGAGGTGGAAGACGACGGTCTGGGCGTCCGGCGTGACGACCCGGTCGAGCATGGGGAACATGATCGCCGGACCGGCAGCGTCGTTGATCTTCAGCGTACGGTCGAAGGAGAACTTCACGTCCGCCGAGGTGAGCGCGTCACCGTTGCTGAACTTCAGACCGTCCTGCAGCGTGCATTTGTACACCTTGGTGCCGGTGTCGGTGAACGCGCACTCCTTGGCCGCTTCCGGCTCGGGCTCGGTTCCGCCCTTGGGAAAGCTCAACAGCGACTGGAAGACGTTGTTGAACAGCAGCCACGATCCTGGGTCGTAGCCGGAAGCTGGGTCGGTGGCCAGGACGTCGTCGGACATCCCGATCACCACGGAGGAGCTACTGCTCCCGGGATTGCCCGTCTCCGAGCCACAGCCGGTCAGCAGGCCGGAGGCCAGCCCCGCCACGATGGGCAGGACTGGCCACTGGTTACGCATGTTCACTTGCACGTGCCTTGTCGTTGGATCTACTGAACCCGGGACCGTCAGGCCCCGGGCCGGATCCGGGGCCTGACGGCCCCGGATCGGATGGTTCGGTCAGCCGCTGACGCCCCGGCTGAGCTCCCACAGCTGAAGAGTGGAGGAGGAGTTGAGCGCCCACTCCGAGCCCGTGATGTTGTCGCGGGCGGCGATGTACTGCTTGCCCTGCCACAGCGGGATCAGCGGGACGTCGTTCGCGACGATGTCCTGGATGGTCGTGAGGCTCTTCGTCGCGGTGAGGCGGTCGGCCTCGCGCCGGGAGGCGGGGATCAGGTTGTTGATGATGTTGCTGTTCGAGTAGGGCGACTTGAGGAAGTTGTCCTTGTCGAGGAACGGCGCCAGGAAGTTGTCGGCGTCGGGGAAGTCGGGGAACCAGCCCATGCCCCAGACATCGTACTTGCCGGCCCGCTCGGCCGGGACGAACTTGTCCCAGGTCGTGCCCTGAGTGGTGGCGTCGAAGAGGCCGCTCGCGTTGAGCTGCTTCTTCAGGATCTCGAACTCCTGCGCGGTGGCCGTGCCGTAGTGGTCGGTCGTGTAGTGCAGCGTGACCTTCACCGGGGTGGTGATGCCGGCCTTGCCGAGGATCGTCTGGGCCCTGCTGACGCTCGGGTCACCGTACCGGTTGAAGAACGCGTTGGAGTGACCCGTGATCGTCGCCGGGACCATCGAGTAGAGCGGCTCGGCCTGCGTGCCGTACACCTTGGCGACGAGTTCACCGCGGTTGATGAGCTGCGCCATGGCCTGGCGGACGGCGGTCGACTTCACCGAGGGGGCGTCGGTGTTGAAGGCGAGGTAGCGGATTTCCAGGCCGGGCATCTCGTTCAGGTTGATGTTGCCGCCCGAAGCGTTGTCCAGCTTGGTGATCTGCGCCGGCGTCATCGAGCGCGTCATCAGGTCGATGTCGCCCTTCTCGAGGGCCGTGCCCATGGCCGCCGCGCTCTCGTAGGAGCGCATCTCGACCTTGGAGTTCTTTATCTTCAACTGCCCCTTGTAGTGGGAGTTCTTCGTGAAGACGGCCTTGACGACGGCGTCGTCCTTGACCTCGGTCTCCACGGTGTACGGCCCCGAGCCGTCGACGGAGAAGCCGTCGCGCAGCTTGTTCTTCTCGTAGTCCTTCGGGTTCACGATGCCGGCGACGGGGGTCGACAGCTTGAACGGGAAGGTCGCGTCGGCGCTGTTGAGGTGGAAGATCACCTCTCGGTCGCCCCGCGTCTCGACGGTGTCGATGGTGGACAGCAGGGCGAACACACCACTGTCGGCCTTGATGGCCCTCGCACGGTCGATCGAGAACTTGACGTCCTTGGCGGTGATCGCGTCACCGTTGGAGAACTCCAGGCCCTCGCGCAGCGTGCACGAGTAGCGCTCGTTGCCGCTGTCGGTGAAGCCGCACTTCTCGGCGGCCTCGGGCTGCGGCTCACCGTCACCACGCGGCTGGACCATCAGCGTCTGCACGGTCTGACGCAGCACGTTCCAGGTGCCGACGTCGTACGCGTACGCCGGGTCGAACGGAGCCGGGGCATCCTTCGACACCGTGAACCGGTCCGTGGTGCCGACAACGATGGCATCGCCGCTGTTGCTCCCGCTGGCGGACCCACCACACGCGGCGAGCACCGGGGCGAGCAGGCCAACCACGGCCGGCAGCACCAAAGTCTTGCGGTTCATGCTCGTGTTTCTCCAGAGCTGTAGTTTCCGCGAACCGGCATGCAGGGGTGGCGCGGCGGGTCACGGGGTTACGGCGATGTTCTCGCGATGACATTAGTCCGCACCACAGGATCGGCCAGCAGGTGCCGGAGCCGCCTTCCGCTCACGCTGCGAAACCGGGCGCGGACGCACCGATAACCCGACACGGGAAGGATTAGTGCAGGGTTTCATCAATCGGGACACAAGGGCACGTCGGGCCTTCACGGCGGGGAGATGTGTGCACAAGTCGGTCCGACTGTCGACCCTCCGTAACGTGGCGAACGTCACACTGTCAAATTGATTGAGGAGGACCGGAATTCAGCCATCCGCCCCGTTATGAATTCCCGCCGGGCCCTCGCTCGCACTTACCACAGGGAGCCGCCGGACCTTTCCACGGCATTCACCACCGCGCGCCGCGCGATTCGGCGGGGCGTACTCGGTGGACTTTCAGTGTGTTTCCGTCATCAGGCGGTGCAGAAAGGGCAGGTCGACCTCTTCCAGGGAACTCACCACGGTGCGGCGGGCGGCCGGGGCGATGGGCGCGACCGAGGGGACGGCGACCACCTGGCAGCCCGCGGCCTCGGCGGAGGCGACTCCGGTCGAGGTGTCCTCGATGACGGCACATCGCGCCGGTTCTGCGCCGAGCCGCGCGGCGGCGAGCAGATACGGGTCGGGGAACGGCTTGGTCCGCTCCACCTCGTCGCCCGCGACGGTCAGTGCGAAGAAGTGGGAGCCGATCGCGCCCAGGACGCGGTCGATGATCCGCCGGTGCGAGGCGGAGACCAGCGCGGTGGGGACCTCGTGCGCCGCGAGCTCGGCGAGCAGCCTGGCCGCGCCCGGCATCAGCGGCAGGGAGTGGCCGATGCGCTCCTCAAAACCGTCGTTGAGCAGCACGGACAGCTCGGGGAGGGTGATGGCGGCACCGGTGGCCTCGATGAGGAAGCCCGCGCTGCGGGTCATCGGACCGCCGACCACCACATGGCGCCAGGAGTCGTCCAGCGCGTGACCGAGGGCCTTGAAGACCTCGACTTCCACGTCCCACCAGAAGCCCTCGGTGTCCACCAGGGTTCCGTCCATGTCGAGGAGCACGGCCTGCAGGGCTGAGCCTTCGGCCGTACGAGTTCCGAGCGCGGGGACCGTACTGGTCATCCTGGCGCACCTCCTTGAGGGACGATCAGGCCGGCTGCCCCCTTTTGCGCCAGGGGACAACCGGCCTGCGATGGACCGACCAGTGTACGACTTATCCGATCAGTCTGCGCGAGCGTGCGGACCGCAGCGCGTCGGAGCCCTCACCGTGCGTTGAAGTACTTCGCCTCCGGGTGGTGGATCACGATCGCGTCGGTGGACTGCTCCGGGTGGAGCTGGAACTCCTCGGAGAGGTGGACGCCGATGCGCTCGGGCTCCAGGAGTTCCGCGATCTTGGCGCGGTCCTCCAGGTTGGGGCAGGCGCCGTAGCCGAGCGAGAAGCGGGCGCCGCGGTACTTCAGGGCGAACATGTCTTCGACGCCGGCCGGGTCCTCCCCCGCGAAGCCCAGCTCCGAGCGCACCCGCGCGTGCCAGTACTCGGCGAGTGCCTCGGCGAGCTGCACGGACAGGCCGTGCAGTTCGAGGTAGTCGCGGTAGGCGTTGGCCTCGAAGAGCTTGGCGGTCTCCTCGCCGATCCGGGAGCCGACGGTGACGACCTGGAGGCCGACCACGTCGGTCTCCCCCGACTCCTCCGGGCGGAAGAAGTCGGCCAGGCAGAGCCGGCGGCCCCGGCGCTGGCGGGGGAAGGTGAAGCGGGTCCGCTCGTTGCCCCGCTCGTCCAGGATGATCAGGTCGTCGTCCTTGGAGACGCACGGGAAGTAGCCGTAGACCACGGCCGCTTCCAGCAGGTTGTCGGTCTGGAGCCGGTCCAGCAGCCCGCGCAGCCGCGGCCGGCCCTCGGTCTCGACCAGTTCCTCGTACGTCGGGCCGTCGCCGGCGCGGGCCTGCTTGAGACCCCACTGGCCCTTGAACAGGGCGCCCTCGTCCAGCCAGGAGGCGTACTCCTTGAGCTGGATGCCCTTGATCACGCGGGTGCCGGTGAAGGGCGGCTTCGGAACGGGGTTGGTGACGGAGACGTCGGAGCGGACGTGGCCCTCTTCCGGGCGCTCCTCGACGACCGTGTCCGCGGCCGCCCGCACCCGTCGCTGCTTGAGTTCGGGCAGCACCGCTCCGGGCACTCCGCGCTTGACGCCGATCAGCGCGTCCATCAGGCGCAGGCCCTCGAAGGCGTCGCGGGCGTAACGGACCTCGCCCTGGTAGATCTCGTACAGGTCCTGTTCGACATAGGCCCGGGTCAGGGCGGCGCCGCCGAGGATCACCGGGTAGTCGGCGGACAGGCCCCGCTGGTTCAGCTCCTCCAGGTTCTCCTTCATGATCACCGTGGACTTGACCAGGAGCCCCGACATGCCGATGACGTCGGCCCTGTGCTCCTCGGCGGCGTCCAGGATCGCGGAGACCGGCTGCTTGATGCCGAGGTTGACGACGTTGTAGCCGTTGTTGGACAGGATGATGTCGACGAGGTTCTTGCCGATGTCGTGGACGTCGCCGCGCACGGTGGCCAGCACGATGGTGCCCTTGCCCTCGGAGTCCGACTTCTCCATGTGCGGTTCGAGGTAGGCGACGGCCGTCTTCATGACCTCGGCGGACTGGAGCACGAACGGGAGCTGCATCTGGCCGGAGCCGAACAGCTCGCCGACCACCTTCATGCCGTCCAGCAGGGTCTCGTTGACGATGTCGAGGGCGGGGCGGTCCTGGAGGGCCTCGGCGAGGTCGGCCTCCAGGCCGTTCTTCTCGCCGTCGATGATCCGCCTCTTCAGCCGCTCGTCCAGCGGCAGCGCGGCCAGTTCCTCGGCCTTGCCCGCCTTGAGGGACTTGGTGGTGGCGCCCTCGAACAGGGCCATCAGCTTCTGCAGCGGGTCGTAGCCCTCGGCCCGGCGGTCGTGGATGAGGTCGAGGGCGGTGGTGACCTCCTCCTCGCTGAACCGGGCGATCGGGAGGATCTTGGACGCGTGCACGATCGCCGAGTCCAGGCCCGCCTTGACGCACTCGTCGAGGAAGACCGAGTTGAGCAGGATGCGGGCGGCCGGGTTGAGGCCGAAGGAGATGTTGGACAGGCCGAGCGTGGTCTGCACGTCCGGGCGGCGGCGCTTGAGCTCGCGGATCGCCTCGATCGTCGCGATGCCGTCCTTGCGGGACTCCTCCTGGCCGGTACAGATCGTGAAGGTCAGGGTGTCGATGAGGATGTCGGACTCGTGGATGCCCCAGTTGCCCGTCAGGTCCTCGATGAGCCGCTCGGCGATGGCGACCTTGGTCTCGACGGTACGGGCCTGACCCTCCTCGTCGATGGTCAGCGCGATCAGCGCGGCGCCGTGCTCCTGCGCCAGTCGGGTGACCTTCGCGAACCGGGACTCGGGGCCGTCGCCGTCCTCGTAGTTGACGGAGTTGAGGACCGCGCGGCCGCCGAGGCGCTCCAGGCCGGCGCGCAGGACCTCGACCTCGGTGGAGTCGAGCACGATGGGCAGCGTGGAGGCGGTGGCGAACCGGCCGGCCAGCTCGTCCATGTCGGCGACGCCGTCCCGGCCGACGTAGTCGACGCACAGGTCGAGCATGTGCGCGCCCTCGCGGATCTGGTCGCGGGCCATCTCCACGCAGTCGTCCCAGCGGGCCTCCAGCATGGCCTCGCGGAACTTCTTCGAGCCGTTGGCGTTGGTGCGCTCGCCGATCGCCATGTAGGCGGTGTCCTGGCGGAACGAGACCGTCTGGTAGAGCGAGGCGGCACCGGGCTCGGGCTGCGGGCTGCGCTCGGGGGGCGTGACACCGTTGACCCGCTCCACCACCTGGCGCAGGTGCTCGGGGGTCGTGCCGCAGCAGCCGCCGATCAGGGAGAGGCCGTAGTCCCGTACGAAGTTCTCCTGGGCGTCGGCCAGTCCCTCGGCGTCGAGCGGGAAGTGGGCGCCGTTCTTCGTCAGGACCGGCAGACCGGCGTTCGGCATGCACAGCAGGGGGATGCGGGAGTGCCGGGTGAGGTAGCGCAGGTGCTCGCTCATCTCGGCGGGGCCGGTGGAGCAGTTCAGGCCGATCATGTCGATGCCGAGCGGCTCCAGCGCGGTCAGCGCGGCGCCGATCTCGGAGCCCAGCAGCATGGTGCCGGTCGTCTCGAAGGCCATGGAGACCAGCAGGGGCACCCGGACGCCGGTCGCCTCCATCGCGCGGTGCGCGCCGAGGACGGAGGACTTCGTCTGCAGCAGGTCCTGGGTGGTCTCGACGATCAGCGCGTCGGCGCCGCCGGCGAGCAGGCCCTCGGCGTTGGCCTGGAAGCCGTCGCGCAGGGTGCCGTAGGAGACGTGGCCGAGCGTCGGCAGCTTCGTGCCGGGGCCGATCGAGCCCAGCACCCAGCGCTGGCGGCCGTCGCGGGCGCCGAACGCGTCGGCGACCTCGCGGGCGATCCGGGCCCCGGCCTCGGAGAGCTCGTGGACGCGCTCGGCGATGTCGTACTCGGCCATCGCGGAGTGGTTCGCCCCGAAGGTGTTCGTCTCGACGCAGTCGACGCCGACCTCGAAGTACGCCTCGTGGACGGAGCGCACGATGTCGGGGCGGGTGATGTTGAGGATCTCGTTGCAGCCCTCGAGGTTCTCGAAGTCCTCGAGCGTCGGGTCCTGCTCCTGAAGCATCGTGCCCATCGCGCCGTCGGCCACCACGACCCGGGTGGCGAGCGCTTCTCGGAGTGCGTCGGTCCGCCTCCGGCTCTCGGAAAGGCCGGACGAAAGGGACGGGTTCGGCAACGAGGCCATGAAGGTGCTCCCTGGAGTGCGACGGCTGTCGGCTTTGCGCTTCCCATGGAAGGCGCACGCCGTCAGGGTAGCCCGGAGCAGCGCGGATCGGTCGTGGCGTCCACGAGCCGGACGGGCGTGGCGTGGGTGACGCCGGTGTGGCGGCGGACGGAACGTGGGGCGACCACCCATTGGCGGGAGCTCGGTGACGACCGGTAGTGTTCGACATTGCCGAACGGTAGCGGGTAGTCGCACGCCGGCGGTCCAAGGGGACGGAGGCAGCACGGCGATGGCACGGAACATCCAGTCGCTCGAACGGGCAGCGGCGATGCTGCGGCTGCTGGCGGGCGGCGAGCGGCAGCTCGGCCTGTCGGACATCGCCTCCTCGCTGGGCCTGGCCAAGGGCACCGCCCATGGCATCCTGCGCACCCTCCAGCAGGAGGGGTTCGTCGAGCAGGACACGGCTTCCGGGCGCTATCAGCTGGGCGCCGAACTGCTGCGCCTGGGCACCACCTATCTGGACGTGCACGAACTGCGGGCGCGCGCCCTGGTGTGGACCGACGACCTGGCCCGCTCCAGCGGCGAGAGCGTCTATCTGGGCGTACTGCACCAGCAGGGCGTACTGATCGTGCACCACGTCTTCCGGCCCGACGACAGCCGTCAGGTCCTGGAGGTCGGGGCGATGCAGCCGCTGCACTCCACAGCCCTGGGCAAGGTGCTGTCGGCGTACGACCCGGTGGCGCACAGCGAGGTCCTGGAGGTCGAGCGCAAGGCGTTCACACCGCGGACGATCAGCGAACTGGACGACTTCGAGGGCGTCCTCGACGTGACCCGCGCGCGCGGGTACGCGGACGACGTCGAGGAGACCTGGACGGGTGTCGCCTCGGTCGCCGCCCCGATCCACAACCGGCGGCGGATGCCGGTCGGCGCGGTGGGCATCACCGGGGCCGTGGAGCGGGTGTGCAAGGACGGGGAGCTGCGCCCCGACCTGATCGCCGCCGTACGGGACTGCGCCCGCGCGGTGTCGCGGGACCTGGGCGCCGGGCGGTTCTGACGCGAACACCGTTCGCCGGGCGGTTCTGACGCGCGGACCCTTCGCCGGGTCCGCTCCGACACACAGACCCCTCGCGGGGCCGTTCCGACGCACGGACCATTCACAGGCGCGTACGGGGCAGGGCCCGGGATTCACACAGGAGACAAGGCCGGGAAGCGGAATGCTTCCCGGCCTCCTTCGTATGCCCTCGGACCAGCGACGACGCATCGATAGCACACAACAATCAATAACGATCGTGTTTTCGATAACCCAACCCTTGACGAGCCGCTGAAGCGAGAGCAAGACTCCCGTCCATCGGTCGACATTGTCGAACACCTACCGGTAATACGCGTTAGAGTGTGGCAATGCCAGGGCCGAGACCGCTCTCACTCCCCGAGAGCACGAACCACCGGTGGGACCCGGGGTTCGGCTTCCCCTGGACGAAGGACAAAGGAGTCGCGGGTGTCCAGCTCCGACATCTTCATCGGCGAGACCATCGGTACCGCCGTGCTCATCCTGCTGGGCGGTGGCGTGTGCGCCGCCGTCACGCTGAAGGCCTCCAAGGCGCGAGGCGCCGGATGGCTCGCCATCGCCTTCGGGTGGGGCTTCGCGGTCATGACCGCGGTCTACATCTCGGCGCCGCTCTCCGGCGCGCACCTCAACCCGGCCGTGACACTCGCGCTCGCGATCAAGGACGACGACTACAGCAACCTCGCCACCTACTGGGGCGGACAGCTCCTCGGCGCCATGATCGGCGCGTCGCTGGTCTGGGTCGCCTACTACGGCCAGTTCCTCGCGCACCTCACCGACAGCGAGATCGTCGGGGGCCCCGAGGAGCAGACCGTGAAGTCGGTCGAGGCCGAGGAGAAGGGCGCGGGCCCGGTGCTCGGCGTCTTCTCCACCGGCCCCGAGATCCGGAACATCGCGCAGAACCTCGCCACCGAGATCATCGGCACCGTCGTCCTGATCCTCGCGATCCTCACGCAGGGCCTGAACGACAACGGCAACGGCCTGGGCACCCTGGGCGCCCTGATCACCGCCTTCGTGGTGGTGAGCATCGGCCTCTCCCTCGGCGGCCCCACCGGCTACGCGATCAACCCGGCCCGTGACCTCGGTCCGCGCATCGTGCACGCCCTGCTCCCCCTGCCCAACAAGGGTGGTTCGGACTGGAGCTACGCCTGGATACCGGTCGTCGGTCCGCTCATCGGCGGCGCGATCGCGGCAGGCATATACAACGTCGCCTTCGCTTAGGAGCCCCCGCTCCAGCACGCTTGGAAGCCGCGCCCCAAGAGCCGCGAGCCGCACAGCACCGCTTTGAAGCACCGCGCCGTAAACAGCCCCTTTCCGACGGACATCAGGAGCAGACCGTGACCGACGCACACACCGCAGGCCCCTTCATCGCCGCGATCGACCAGGGCACCACCTCGTCCCGCTGCATCGTCTTCGACCGCGACGGACGCATCGTCTCCGTCGACCAGAAGGAGCACGAGCAGATCTTCCCGAAGCCGGGCTGGGTCGAGCACGACGCCGCCGAGATCTGGACCAACGTCCAGGAGGTCGTCGCCGGAGCCATCTCGAAGGCCGGCATCACCCGCGACGACATCAAGGCCATCGGCATCACCAACCAGCGTGAGACCACGCTGCTGTGGGACAAGAACACCGGTGAGCCCGTCCACAACGCCCTCGTCTGGCAGGACACCCGCACCGACGCCCTGTGCCGGGAACTCGGCCGCAACGTCGGCCAGGACCGCTTCCGCCGCGAGACCGGTCTGCCGCTCGCGTCGTACTTCGCCGGCCCCAAGGCCCGCTGGCTCCTCGACAACGTCGAGGGCCTGCGGGAGCGCGCCGAGGCCGGGGACATCCTGTTCGGCACCATGGACACCTGGGTCATCTGGAACCTGACCGGCGGTGTCGACGGCGGCAAGCACGTCACCGACGTCACCAACGCCTCCCGCACCATGCTGATGAACCTGCACACCCTGGCCTGGGACGAGAAGATCGCCGAGTCCATCGGCGTGCCGCTCGCGATGCTCCCCGAGATCCGCTCCTCCGCCGAGGTCTACGGCGAGGTCACCGGCGGCCCGCTCGGCGAGATCCTCGGCGGCATCCCGGTCGCCTCCGCGCTCGGCGACCAGCAGGCGGCCCTGTTCGGCCAGACCTGTTTCTCCGAGGGCGAGGCCAAGTCCACGTACGGCACCGGCACCTTCATGCTGATGAACACCGGTGACAAGATCATCAACTCGTACTCGGGCCTGCTGACCACGGTCGGCTACCGGATCGGCGAGCAGGAGCCGGTCTACGCCCTGGAAGGCTCCATCGCCGTCACCGGCTCGCTGGTGCAGTGGATGCGCGACCAGATGGGCCTGATCAAGTCCGCCGCCGAGATCGAGACCCTCGCGTCCTCGGTGGAGGACAACGGCGGCGCGTACGTCGTGCCGGCCTTCTCCGGTCTGTTCGCCCCGTACTGGCGTCCCGACGCCCGCGGTGTGATCGCCGGACTGACCCGGTACGTCACCAAGGCGCACATCGCGCGCGCCGTCCTGGAGGCCACCGCCTGGCAGACCCGCGAGATCAGCGACGCCATGACCAAGGACTCCGGCGTCGAGCTCACGGCGCTCAAGGTCGACGGCGGCATGACCTCCAACAACCTGCTGATGCAGACCCTGGCCGACGTCCTGGACGCCCCCGTGGTGCGTCCGATGGTCGCCGAGACCACCTGCCTCGGCGCCGCCTACGCCGCCGGTCTCGCCGTCGGCTTCTGGACCAACACCGAGGACCTGCGCGCCAACTGGCGCCGGGCCGCGGAATGGACCCCCAACATGGCCGCGGACGTCCGCGACCGTGAGTACAAGAGCTGGCTCAAGGCCGTCGAACGGACCATGGGCTGGATCGAAGACGAGAACTGACGAGGAGTAAGAACCCGCAATGACCAGCCAGCCCACCCTGCAGTCCGTGCCTGCCCTCGGCACGCACCCGGCCTCCGGCTCCAACCCGAGCCGCGCCGAGGCCCGGGAGCAGCTCTCCAAGGCAACGTACGACCTCCTCGTCATCGGCGGCGGCATCCTGGGCATCTCCACCGCCTGGCACGCCGCGCAGTCCGGGCTGCGGGTGGCGCTGGTCGACGCCGGCGACTTCGCCGGCGCCACCTCCTCCGCCTCTTCCAAGCTTCTCCACGGCGGTCTGCGCTACCTGCAGACCGGCGCGGTGAAGCTGGTGGCGGAGAACCACTTCGAGCGCCGTGCGGTCTCCCGTCAGGTGGCCCCCCACCTGGCGAACCCGCTCACGTTCTACCTCCCCGTGTACAAGGGCGGGCCGCACGGCGCGGCGAAGCTCGGAGCGGGCGTCTTCGCCTACTCCGCCCTGTCGGCCTTCGGTGACGGCGTGGGACATCTGCTCAGCCCCTCCAAGGCCGCGCAGGACGTGCCCGAGCTGCGCACCGACAACCTCAAGGCCGTGGCCGTGTACGGCGACGACCAGATGAACGACTCCCGCATGGCCCTCATGACGGTCCGCGCGGCCGTCGAGTCGGGCGCCGCGGTCCTGAACCACGCCGAGGTCACCGGCCTGCGCTTCACGCGGGGCCGGGTGACGGGCGCGGAGCTGCGGGACCGGCTGTCCGGCGACGAGTTCGGCGTGAACGCCCGGCTCGTGCTGAACGCGACCGGCCCGTGGGTCGACCACCTGCGCAAGCTGGAGGACCCGGACGCGGCCCCGTCCATACGCCTGTCCAAGGGCGCGCACCTCGTCCTGAAGCGCACCTCCCCGTGGAAGGCCGCGCTGGCCACCCCGATCGACAAGTACCGCATCACCTTCGCTCTCCCGTGGGAGGACATGCTCCTGCTCGGCACCACCGACGAGGAGTACGAGGGCGACCCGGCGGACGTCTCGGTCACCGAGAAGGACACGGCCCAGATACTCGACGAGGCCGCGTTCTCCATACGCGACCAGCAGCTCTCGCGCGACCTGATCACGTACTCCTTCGCCGGTCTGCGGGTGCTGCCGGGCGGCCCCGGCGACACGTCGAAGGCCAAGCGCGAGACGGTCGTCACGGAGGGCCGCGGCGGCATGCTGTCCGTCGCGGGCGGCAAGTGGACCACCTTCCGGCACATCGGCCGTACGGTCATGAAGAAACTGGAGTCGCTGCCCGGCCATCCCCTGGGCGAGGACTTCGAGCCGATCTCCGAGCTGCCGAGGAAGCTGCCGCTCCCCGGTGTCGCCAACCCGCGCGCGGTCGCGCACCGCCTGCTGGTGGACGGTCCGGCGCCCGGCCCGCGCATGGCCGCCGACACGGCCAGGCATCTGGCCACCCACTACGGCTCGCTGGCCTTCGACATCGCCCGGCTGGCGAACGAGAACCCGGCGCTCGGCGAGCGCGTCCACCCGGACGCCCCGGAGATCTGGGCGCAGGTCGTCTACGCCCGGGACAACGAGTGGGCCGAGACGGCGGACGACGTGCTGCGCCGCCGTACGACGCTGACGATCCGCGGTCTCGCCACGGACGACGTCCGCGCCAAGGTGCAGAACCTGCTCGACGGCAAGTAGGGACGCACGGTCGGGTGAGGGGCGGCTCCCACGGGGGGTGCCGCCCCTCACGCGTGTGCCGGCACCGCGCGGTCCCCGGCACGCTCACCCGTTCAGCCTCCAGAACCCCGTCCGAATCCGTCCGTGGCGGAACTCGTTGCCTGCGAGCTGGACTTCCACCGGGGCATCGCGGCGGCCTCGGGCAACTCGGTGCTGTGCTCGCTGCTGGAGAGCCTGTCCTGACCCACCACCCGGGCCTCCGTCCGGCGCGGTCCGGCCCAGGAGGACGCGGTCGGCCGCACGATGCGCGAGCACCGCGCTTCCTGTCCGCCCTGCGCGACGGGGACGCCGAGGCGGCCCGGTCCTGGGCGTCGGTGCACATCGCGAGTGCGGAGCACTGGCTCAGATCCACGCTCCAGCCGCGGGATCGCTTCCGGGACACCGGATCTCTCCCGGTCGGCCGGCCTGAGGCGCGGGTCCACGGCAACGTCCCCGCTCCCCCGGCGAGTTGGCCAGGGAGCTCGGACGAGTGCGCGGTGGCCCGGGTGGCGGGCACGCGTGTTTCCGGGCTCCCGACGGGGCAGTGATCCGTTCACTCCCCCGTGCGAGGGGGCTGCGGAGGCCCCCTCGGCACGCCGTAAGGTTGAGGCGTACGCGAGGGCACATCGGAAGGAGGCGCTGGGTGATCGAGCTGGAGGGGGTTCCCGAGCTGATCGACCCAGTCATGGTGGCCGCGTTCGAGGGCTGGAACGACGCCGGCGACGCCGCCTCCGCCGCGGTCGCGCATCTGGACAGGGAATGGAAGGGCGAGGTGTTCGCGGCGCTGGACGCCGAGGACTACTACGACTTCCAGGTGAACCGGCCCACGGTGTGGCTGGACGGTGGCGTACGCAAGATCACCTGGCCGACCACGCGTCTGTCGGTGGTCCGGATCGGCGGCGAGAAGCCGCGCGACCTCGTGCTGGTCCGGGGCATCGAACCGTCGATGCGCTGGCGCTCGTTCTGCAACGAACTGCTGGGCTTCGCGCACGAACTGGGCGTGGAGCTGGTGGTGATCCTGGGCGCGCTGCTCGGCGACACCCCGCACACCCGTCCGGTGCCGGTCAGCGGAGTCACCTCCGACTCCGACCTGGCCCGCACGATGGACCTGGAGGAGACCAAGTACGAGGGCCCCACGGGCATCGTCGGCGTCCTTCAGGAGGCGTGCACGCACGCTGGCGTACCCGCCGTGTCGCTGTGGGCGGCCGTACCGCACTACGTGTCGCAGCCGCCCAACCCGAAGGCGACGCTGGCCCTGCTCAACCGCCTGGAGGACCTCATCGACCTGCGCATCCCGCTGGGCGAGCTGCCCGAGGACGCGCGGGCCTGGCAGCTGGGCGTCGACCAGCTGGCCGCCGAGGACAGCGAGGTCGCCGAGTACGTGCAGACGCTGGAGGAGGCCCGGGACACCGCCGAACTGCCGGAGGCGTCCGGCGAGGCGATCGCCCGCGAGTTCGAGCGTTATCTGCGCCGCAGGGACGGCGGCGGTCCGACGGCGGGAGCCGGCGGCCACGCGACGGAGAGCGGCGAACCGGCCTCGTACCTCCGCGACACTCCCGGCGGCCGCACCCGGCCCCCGCTGACGCAGCGCCCCGAGTCCGACACCGGGCAGGACACCGGGACGGACGAGGCCGCGGACGGCACCGACACGGACGCCCAGGACCGCGAGCCCGGCTCCACGGGCTCAAAGGGCCCCAAGGACCCCTCGGGTACGTCGAAGGACACGTCGGCCTCGGACACGTCGAAGGCGCCGGGCGCGCCGGAGTCCGCGGATACGTCGGATCCCTCGGACGCGGCGGATTCCTCAGATCCCTCCGGCACATCGGACCCCTCCGAGGATTGAGTTCCGGGGACTGAACTACGGGCTGGACTACGGGGACTGGGCTACGGGGACTCATTCCGAGGACCGGCCACCCGGACCGATCCGGAAGGGGGGGGGAGGGGGGGGGGGGGGGGCCCCTCCCTTCGTTGGGGTCGACACCGGAGCCGGTCCCTAGCGCCCACCACCCACATCCCACCCCCGACGGTGCCTTCCCGTCGCGGCCTCCA